>NZ_ARPM03000203.1 GCF_000388175.3 Holospora undulata HU1
TTTCTGAAAGAAGATCGTGTTGCCTTAAGAGCCGACGCGTAGAAGATAGGATTAAGGCAGTTTTTTTATCCGACAAAGGGTGAAGCTATCGTCAAACTGCTAAGGCTCTTCTGATTGACGATCGTAGAGAAGTATAAGGAAGATCAAAAGTTAATGGTGTAAAGCAAGGGCTCTGTAAGCAAGCTGAATATTTCACAAACAGCGGAACTTATCGCGCATTTGGAAAGCCACCACGTATATGAAAGTAAGCGATATCTGCGCTTATGTTCTTGAACCCTATGACTGCGATTCAAGGCAAGACGTTGCGCGCCCATAATTTTTCATTTAAAAAGCCAGCAGCACGGCCCGAAAAGGCAGCCAAGCAGGAAGCGTTTATTCAACGGTGATGACAATACTGCCGGATGTTTGGTGATGGCGCGCACCCCACCATGACAACGAAAATCACCTGTCAGGCACCCCATTGCCGACGACTGCCTACACGCATGAACCCTGATGGGAGGCACATGCGCCTTACGGTGGTGTCTCTTAAAAACCTTGAAGACGTTTTTTATCAGCTGAAAGACGCTTATCCAAAGGCACCTAACATTCACCTGATCTTGGATCAAAGACCTTATAACACAAGCAAAAACCTCCAAAAAACAGCAAAAGAAAGGGGGATTGAGGTGCATTATTTGCCCTCCCTATAGCACCAACCTGCCCCCCATCGAAAAATGAATATGTGCGCAATAATCGATTTTTCGTCTCTGTCAAAGAGTTTTGCCAGAATATGCTGCACACCTGAGACAACATCGTCATGGATCTTGTCGAGCGCGTCAATGATAACTTTCAACCCGTTAGTCCAACACTTTCAGTTTGATTTGGTATATTGTCATGGAAGTCGATGAATTTTGGCATTATTAAAAAAAAGCAGCAAAAAATTTGAATTTTTAAAGCCTATGATCGTGCTGGAAAACGGATTATCGATTGGGAATTTGGTGATCTCTCAAGGCAAACACTCAAACGACTTTTTGAACGATTAAAAAAATGGAAAATTTTATTTTATTGTGCAGATCATTGGGCAAGTTTTAATAAAATTATTCCAAGCAACCGCCTCTTTCAGGAAAAAGATAAAACGTTTTCCATTGAACAAAATAACGGTCAACACCGCCATTGGTTTGCAAGATTTCATCGAAACCCCTTTGCAAGCACACGATCTCTTGAAATGCTAAAGAGAACAATGCGTATTTTTTCGGCACTTCAAGTTAATAAAACTTTAAAAATCAATCATGCTATCTTTGGTTCAAAGTCTCAAAATTTTTTCACTGCAAGAAAAAAGTATTAAAATACATTCATTAATCTAATCGCCCAGTACGAACTCCATCATGCCATACTAATTTTATGGATTGCCCAGAGTGTGCAAGCAAAGCAGATGTCAGTAAACTTCCTGATTCAGTTTGCGCCAAAGTAAACCCTCTTGCCAGTATTTTTTTGTAAGAAGATGCTTTAAGTCTGTGCGCCATCCAGTGTAATGCCTCTTCTTTTTGTCTGATTTGAGTTTTAATATTATGAACCAGTCTATCTTTCCACACAGAAATTTGAGTATCTGCCCAGCGTGTATCCCCCCATTTTTGGTGGATTTTTGCCTCTATTCTTAAAAATTCCGTACGTTTTTTCTCAAGTCCCCTCTTAATTCCGTAACAAATTTTATCCCAAAGATTATCTAAATCTTGCATCAATGGCTCTTGCGGGTAGCGATCAAACCCATGATAGCGCTGATACAAATTCTTATACTTTATCGTGCACAATTCCAAAAAAGTATCTCCATAATTTTGAATTCTTTGCCCAGCCCCTGCCAAACGCTTTAATAGTTCCTGACGATTAGGTAAAACAAGCTCAATGGCTGCTGTAGGGGTGGGCGCACGTAAATCTGCAGCATAATCTATCAAAGTTGTATCAGTTTCATGACCAATAGCGCTGACAGTGGGAATCAGACTAGAAGCCACCCCCCTTACTAGAATTTCTTCTTGAAACCCCCAGAGATCTTCTATACTCCCCCCCCTCTTGCAATAATCAAAATTTCTGGCCGCTCTTCTTCACAAAGAGCATGAAAAAATCTCAACCCTTGCAAAACATCTTCGGTTACACGCCCCCCTTGCACTTGAATAGGAAAAACAGTGATACGACAAGGCCATCGTGCTTTGCATCGATCTAGCATATCTTGGATAACAGCACCAGTGGGAGATGTCAGAATTCCTAAATGTTGCGGAAACAAGGGTAAAGAACGTTTTTGGGAAAATACACCTTCTAACTGAAGTTTGGCTTTTAAGCGCTCTAACTGTTCTAACAAAACACCTTTCCCTTGTTCTTGTATATGAGATACTAAGAGCTGGTATTTGGAACGCGCACCATATACACTAACTCTCCCCTGGCACAAAACCTGCATCCCGTCTTTTAGTACCATTTTTAAAGATGTGCCTTTCCAACACACACCATCAATAACACTTTTGTCATCCTTTAAAGAAAAATAGTGGTGCCCTGAAACATGTTGCTTATATCCAGAGATTTCTCCTTGTACTATAACTTGCGAAAAATGAGCATCCAAAGCGTGCTTCAACTGGACAGATAATTCAGTTACTGTTAATACCGCAGAGTCCATAAAATTTTTAATAAAACTCCCTACACGCTGTAAATTTATCAAAAATATTTTATAAAAGAAAGCGAATTCGAAAAATTAATACGGTGTAAGATAAATAAAAACAAAGTTTTTCACAAAATATTCATTAAGGAACATTAAGATATTTTTTAGAAGAGCAAAAAAACACTAAGCCCCTACTTTCTTTTTTACTAAGGCCCGTATTCAATTAAGCCAAACGACAAGTAAAGCCAAGTGAATAGCGCCTAGAAAATTCTAAGACGTTTTTTCATAGCACAGGGAAATGGCTTTGTATTGCTTTCATTTTGGCCAAGAAATTCTCCGATCAAAGACGGGATTTAAAAAGATATGTATCATAATTTGAAGGCACTGAACGGGTTTTTTTAGGAGAGATCACGGCCTTCCCCCCCCTTTTTCTTTGAGTTTTCTCTGCCTCCTTTCATCGGCATCATACGCTTTATCGGCAAGTACCGCACCAGCCTTCACGGGGTGATCAGCGCCTTCCAAATTATGGGTCTGACCTTTTGTCAAGTGAAAAGCGATGGGATTACTAGTGATATTGCCTTGGGCGTCACAGATTGCATGAATCTTAGTGCTCAGGATGGCCTGGTTCTCGTTTTTTTTAGTTCCAGCTCTGTGTTAGTAGGCGCCCACAATCGTGGAATCGATCATCGCGTACTCGTTTTGGCGTCTTTTGCCAGCGCCTAAAAGACTCTTTTCTATACGCCCTTTTGGCTCTAACTCGTAAAGCGGATGGATAGCTTTAAAAGCGCCAAACCTCTCCGGCCACGAAATTCCTGCACGGTAACGGTATAAAACAGCCTACACAAACAGGAGGGGGGTATCTTTTGCTGTAACGCGCACACCTCCCGAGGTTCCAGGTAAAAGATCCTTGAGCCGACCCCTCTGCCTCAACGCATACCGTCTCATTGAATACAAAATCCTTCTGAATTTTCTATTAAATTTTCAAAAAATATAAAAAATTAACTTAATTGAGGATGGGGC
>NZ_ARPM03000202.1 GCF_000388175.3 Holospora undulata HU1
AACACTGCCGCTTTCCTTTGGAAGGTTTGGTAGCACCCAAGATGTAATCCCCTGTAAGCCAGATATGAACCCAATTGCAATTATAGCCTTGCTAATTAAAGCGCCCTATGGGATTTGTTCTCCCCCAGTCATAAGAGCCATAACACCGCTTGCCTTTATCAGAGCGCCCATACGTTCTTGGTATATCATGAGCAAAACCATTTTCATCACTACCTATCTGCTTATCTTCCTTTTTCCATTCTTCAATTTTTTGGCAAAACGTAGATCTTTTTTCTGGATCGGATGATTGAGAGTTTTTTATATATTTCCCCTAAACGTTGTTTTGCATATAGCTAAAACATGATAAAAAGAACATGACAATGGAGCTGGATAGAGTTATAATTGCGTAATAAATTATATAATAAAAGTTATGAAACATTCATTAGATTTTATAAAAAAAGTATTAAAAATAAAAACAAAGTGCTGGTTATAATTTGAAAAAGTAGCCGATAGATTTTGCATATCTAAATTAGCAGTAGTGAGATAGAGTAAAAATCTTGAAGGGGTCAACAAAAGGAATAAACCAAGGACAAAATTAGACAAAGAGAAATTGAGAATAGATGATATACAAGAATTTCCAGACATGTGCTACGAAGGGCGAAGAGGTTAGAAGTCAGCGCTTCTAGTATAAGATATGCAAAACAACGTTTAGGGGAAATATATAAAAAACTCTAAATCCCCCAAAAGCGAATCCAGAAAAAAGATCTTTTGCCAAACAATTGAGCAGCTAGAAAAAGCAGGGAAAGCAATTCCTTACATAGATGAAAGTGGTTTTGCTCATGATATGCCCAGAATCCACAGTTATTCTGAATAGATAATTTAGGTTGAATCAATACTATAATTTTTTCATTCACTTTTATTATTTGACTGTTCAGACTTGTGATGAAGTTTTTGTACATATAGTGCCGGAAATGGAGTTGTATTTCCAAATAGATTTTTGTTTTGAATTCTGTAAAATCGTAGTATTTTCCCTTTTAAAATAACGTTCACGTATAGTCTTTTTCCTTTTTACTAAATGAATTTTTATAAGATCAGAACTTATATTAATTCAATTTTTATTTATAACAATAATTTATCATTCCAATTACAAATCAAACATTCATGATTGTAATTTATGCAACGAATTGACAATTTTTTTTAATCGTGCTAGGATCCTAAATACCTTGGAGAGATGGCCGAGCGGCTGAAGGCAGCGGTTTGCTAAACCGCCATACGTTTTAAAAACGTATCGAGGGTTCGAATCCCTCTCTCTCCGCCAGATTTTTTGAAGAGAACTTTTCTCACGTCATTGCGAACGCAGTGAAGCAATCCAGAAAACCCAGTAACAGTGGGCTTTCCAGAGTTTTGGTTTGCTGTTAGACCCGTACCTTACTTTCTCCAATTTTGCCATTTTACCCCTAAAATCTCCATTTTTACCCTCTCTATCTCCGATACATGCGAACACTCGGGGTGAAGGCACGCATGTCATAAAAGCCTGGATTTACCTAGGTTTCAGAGGATTGGTGTTTTTCGAGGCTGCATTTTTTAGAGAACGAAAACCTTCGTTGCGATAGAGATTCGAAACGGAGAAAACAAGGCAAATCAAGGGATGGAAAGCAGTTTCAACTGTCCTTCTAAAAAGAAATATGGTATGTTTACATATGTTATGCGCCTTGCACATGTGAAAAAAATTAAAGTGATGATTAGATTGTATGATGAAAAGATTCTTCGTTCTTATTTGTTTATGCTTAATTGTATTACAGAATAGCTATGCTGATTCCGGGCTGACCATTTCCTATATCAAAGAGATATCTGAAGCGGTCAAAAATGCTGACCAAGATACACTCGTTGTGTTTGACGTCGACAACGTTATTTCTGCCCCTAGCGATTTAATAGGAAGACCGAAAGCGAGACCTGTCAGAAGAGCAGTTTTTAAAGAGTACGAACAAAAATATGGGAAAGAACGCGCGGTTCATATCCATTCACTCTATTACCTAAGAGCTAGCGAAGAATTTGTTGAAAAAGAAATTAAGGAAATTATTCTCGGACTTTATGCACGAAAAATCCCAAGCATAGCGCTTACGGCAATGGGTACAGGAAAATTTGGGAATATTGACGATCCTATGCATCTCAGGGTGTTTCGATTAAAAGAAAAAGGTATTCTTTTTGGCTTTGAAAATTTAAACAAGAGAATCCTATGGGATGATGAGGCGGGTTATGAATCAGGTGTTATCTTTTCTGGCAAACAATCAAAAGGAGAAGCGCTGCAATATTTCTTAGAGAACATTGCGCATTGGAAGCCAAAGCATATCATATTTGTTGACGATAACCTTGAATATCTAAATAGTATGAGCTCCATGTGTAATCGGCTTAAAATCAAATTTACCGGATTTCATTATAAAGCAGCCGTTTTTGATCAAGACGAAGAATTGAGTTCCGAAATAGCAAGGCTTCAGTTAAAAACATTGGATGAAAAAGAGATTTGGATTCCGGATTCTGAAGCTAAGGAAATAATTGAAGAAGGAAAAAAATGAAACTTTATTTAAATATAGTTGAAGTCGCCATAGAACATAATGACAAGTTTTTAATTATCAAAAGGCCTGAAGGCAAGCATGCCGGAGGTTTGCTCGCTTTTCCCGGTGGAAAAGTTGAAGAAATAGATGAACACAATGAGTGGGATATTTTGAGGCTTGCAGCAAAGCGTGAAATTTATGAAGAAGTTGGCCTAGACCTAAAAGATGATCTGAAATATATCACAAACAACTATTTTGTTGGCAGTAGTAATGTTGCAGCGCATGTGATAGATACCATATTCCATTGTAAAATTGAAAAGACAGATTTGACGGTTAACGCGTCCGCTCGTGAAGTTCCAGAGTATTATTGGCTAACAGAAGAAGAAATAAATCATGTGCACAATGCACCTGAATGGCTAAAAAAGTATGTGCAATATATTAGGCGGACTCCATGAGCGCAATCCAAAAAGGAAAATACCGTCATTACAAAGGTCATTTATATGAGGTAACAGTACGGCACGTCACTGCGAAACCCTTGAAGATATGGTGTTTATAAAGCACTTTACGGTGACTTCGGGATATGGGCGCGGCCTCTAAAAATGTTTCTGGAAGACATTGAAGTTAACGGCAAAATTCAAAAAAGGTTTGAGTTTCTAGAAGATAAATCATCAAAGAAAATCCATACTGATGCCTTAAAATCCGACTACAAACTTTTCGAAGCAACTTCAGATGAAGTAGAAATCCTAGAAGACAAACTTGATAAATTCAATCTAGAACAATTGTCTTTTATAGGCGATATGGAGATTAAAAAGAATTATCTGATCAAGAACAAAACCGGAGATATTGTTGCAGGAATCAGGGGCTGTTTTTATCTAGAGGAATGTCTCTTTATAAGCATGCTTTTTATAGATGAAGACAAGAAAAAACAAGGTTTGGGAAGTATTTTGCTGCAAACTATCGAGGAACAAGCAATATCAATGAAGATCAGGCTAATTCACCTCGATACCTTTGATTTCCAGGCTAAAGATTTTTACATCAAACATGGCTATGAGGTATTTGGTGTTTTAGATGGCTGCCCTAAAGGTCATAAGCGCTATTACATGAAGAAGGTTTTGGGATGATAAGGCACGCCACAATTGATGATACTCCGAGACTTTTGCCTCTTTTATCAGAGCTAGGCTACCCAGCTACTTTGAAGAATTTGAATAGAAGGTTTCTAAAATTCGTAAAGAATCCTGGTTACGGTGTTGCGGTTTGTGAAATGAATGAAGAAATTACAGGCTTTATTGCTTGGACAACAACAGATCATTTGATTTCAGATGCAACCCGCTTTTCGATTGTTGGGATCGTTGTATCAACAAATCACAGAAACATGGGTATAGGACCTTGATAGCTTTAGTAGCTTCTTTGGGTATGCGCCTAAAAGCGACACTCTTGTGGTCATTTTAAGTAATAATAAGCTAGACAGCAACAATCTGATGGAAAGCTTGATTTCTTGGATATCAGAGCCTGAAGAATTGGTGTCACTTAACATGCATCAAGAAAAGCTAACCTGGTCTTGGACTAAAAAACTTATAGAAGAAAATGAGTCACTGAAGTTTGCGGCCAGCTATAACGAAGCGCACCCTGAGGCTGAAGCAGCGGGATATGGTCCATTTGCCTTAACGCCTTACGATCCAGATCATCAAGGTTTAGTTGGGCACAACACATCCAGCGTGGACTGTTAGCTTTGAAACGCTGAATATAAATCAAG
Source organism: Holospora undulata HU1 (assembly GCF_000388175.3). Lineage (GTDB taxonomy): Bacteria > Pseudomonadota > Alphaproteobacteria > Holosporales > Holosporaceae > Holospora > Holospora undulata_A. The sequence continues at coordinate 4,285 of NZ_ARPM03000202.1, forward strand.
TGGTCTGGCGTCATCCCATTTTTCATAAGCCTTAGTTAGCATTTGCTCGGCTGACTGACGTAAATGCGGAAGCATATTATGTTCTTTTGACACCTTTATAAATGCTTGCAATCTTGAGATAAACCGTGGTCTAGCCAAGTTTTCTTCTTGCTTCCATAATGAATCAGCAGGTACAGGGCCGGATGGCCAGCACTCATCTTTATCCATGATATGGATAGCAAACGGCATACTGGAAAGTAGCCAAAACCCACAGGCTGCAACATAGTTTTCATTGTATTTGCCCTAATTTTGCTTACAATTGTTTCGCGGTAAAGAGATTCTAGTTTGTTAACAATTGATTCAGGCAAAGCTTTGGCACACCAACAGGTGGGGAAATTCATCCTAAAATAGTTGCATCTAGCAAGCTATTTCCAGGCCTGACCCACTCAAAATCAATCAGCTGAAGTTAGTCTTTATCTTCATGGTCGAATACGTTATCAGGACAAATATCGCCGGTGAGCACATAGAAATCTCCTGGACTTAAGCTGATTTTAATAACATCTATGGCTTCTTGTTTTATTTCATTTGTAAACGGAATATCAAATGCCTTACAAACAAACTCTAATTTAGGGATCAAATCTTTTTCGTTCCACTTAATGCGGTCTTCTGGCGTTTCCCTCTTCGGATGAGCGGATACCAATAGTTTATCATATTCCCCAAGACGCTCGTAACTTGCCATATGAAAATGCGCGAGAGATTTGGTAAAGCGTTTAAGCGCTGCTATGGCTTTATCTGGATCAGCTTTAGTCAAACTATCAACAAGGCTGATATGGGTGTCACCTAGATCTTCAAGAAGGATAAATCTAAAACTTTGGCTTGCGCCTAAAAACTTCGGAATGCTGTGATTAATGTCAGACCCGTTCAAGAATTTGAGCCCAGCAAAATCTCTGGCGAACCTTGCCATAATATCTTCATCGGTAGTGTCCTGACTTTTATCAGAGAGTGACTGTTTGAAGATCACGGATCGCGTTTCATTATTGCCTGAGGATAAAAACAGACGTGCAATCCGATTCCGTCTATCAGCTTCGCTTAACAATTGGATATCGTTGATTTTTACTTCAAGACCAAAACAATCTTCCAAAGCTTTATTAACAGCCTCGAGTAAATCCGGTTCCATGATTACCTCCGCCATAACCACCGCATCAACTCTTCATCAAAATTATCAGGTTCTTCGAGTTGTGGAGTATGGCCACTTTTTTCAAAAATACGGACTGTTAGATCGGATACATGTTCGCGATATTTTTCCCATAAATGCGGTGGGTTGAAGTAATCATACCTTCCAAGCGCCAAGAAAATCGGGCAGCTAATAGCTTTTAGAGCGTTAGCAACATTATAATCAGCAAACATAGAGCCCCATATGATTCCAGCTCCGACATAATTAACCTCTACGCCTTCCCAAAGTTTAGATGCATCGAAATTTGCGTCATACCAAATTCGTGGGCTAAACGATAGTAGACGCGCTATAAATGATTGATCGCCACTTTCCATGAATCTTTGCATGGTGATTTGCAGCGCAGATTTCCTCTCAGGACAAACCGATTCTTCAAAATATCGATCTGCTTCCTTGTAAATCTCCTGCCCTGTAATCGGACTGGAGGCAATTAAAACAAGATGACTCACTCTATCTGGAAATGCACGTGCATACTCCATTGCCATAAAAGCATGAATCGAGTGCCCAATAAGGATTATTTTATCCGCGCCCAAAGATACCCGCATTGCTTCAATATCCTGGACGAGTTTATCGACTGTAAAGTCATCTTCCGTGTGATTCGGAGATGCAGGGACAAAACCTCGTGTATCAGCGCAAATAATTTTCAGCTTTGATTTTAGGTTTTCAGAAAAAGTGCGCGGATAATATTTATGGCTACCAATAACAATAGCAACTGGCCCACTTCCATCAACAGAAGCTTTTAAGCAAAAATTATCCCTGTTTAATTCGATTATCTTTTCAGTAGACACTTTCATTACCTATATTTCAATCCCAGCTTTGGTTATAAAACACTTAACTGCTATAGTATACGCACAAAGTGTTTTGGAGTCAAAATAAATCAACCCCCTTGATCTTAATTCAAGAAGCCCCAAGGGATAAACTCCTCAGGGCTTTTCCATATTAGCTCTTCAAGCAAATACGATTTACAATCATCATAAAGCAGCTTAGAGAAAGAAAATAAAGAGGCATTGGCAACAATGTTCCATCATGTAGCAATCCCATAAATAATGTAAAGAGCGAGATCAGGCAGTAGTAGAAAAATCCAAACAAGCTGGATGCTGTACCAATTGCATGTTTATAATCCGCAAGTGCTAATGCAAGAGCATTGCTGGTTGCCATACATATTCCAAAAGCACATCCCATTTGAGAAATAATAGTAATCGCTATCATTACATGAGAAGGCAAAGCAAATAAATTATGATTTATCGTCGCCACACAACTGAAGATTGTTGTGGCAAAAGCAATGATCAAAAGTCCATAGCCCATTATTTCTTTAGAAGAATGTTTATTCTGTAATCTTTTAGAAACGATTCCACCAAGCATTGTAGCGACTGCAATAACTGTAAAGCTCAGACCATAAGACTTAGGCGAAAGGCCTAGACCCTTGATGAGATAAAATGACCCTTCCGCAAAATAACTAAAGAGAATGCCATTACATCCAGCGACAATAACGCCGAAGCCTAGTACTTTTTTGTCTAGCACAAGTTGCTTCGCAATATTCCATAAAGAAAACTTTTTTCGAGAAGCATGTGGATGTGTTTCTGGCAACTTTACGCTCACAAGGATCGTTACAATAAGCGCAAACATGCTCAGGAATATGAAGATGTTTCTCCACCCAAATATTTCCGCGATCAGCCCTCCGAATAAAGGTCCAAGCGCTGGAAATAAGGCAAGCGCGCTACCGGTCGCAGAATATACTCTTCCAAGGGCGGGGCCATGGAATGCATCTCTGCAAATTGCTTGGCCAAGAACGCTCCCTATACTGCCGCCAAACGCTTGTACTCCGCGACTGATCATCAACATTTCAATTGAAGTTGAGAAATAGCAACCAATACAACCGATAATAAAGACTAGTAAGCCCGCGATAACACAGGGCTTACGACCTAATTTATCAGAAACTTTGCCCCAAAATAAAGTTCCAAGAGCAAATCCAAAAAGGTAGATCGTCAGCGTATACTCTACCATCGCTTCGCTTGTTCTAAGTGCATGCGCTATATCAGGCAAAGATGGCGTATAAACAGTTTCAGAAAGTTGTGGAAGACCCACAATAAGAACAATAAGCCAGATTGCTGGCAATAAAATATGTGTCATAAAAAAACCTCGACATTTAAAATTCAAAAATTAAGCAATAAAATAGCGTCCTCTATTTTCAAGAGACGCTCAAATCAACCTAATTTCTTTACTTAAACGACGACGATTTTTTTCATTGGAACATCCCAGATTAATGACTACAATAACATTATACGCACAAAGTATTTTGGAGTCAAAACAAATCATACCACCTCGCAGCCAAATAATTCGCCTTGTTCATGCCAGAGACTAGGGATGTTTTGCATGAGGTCGGCGAGTTTCATATGACGGGGTTGGCGTCCTAAAAGAATAGCCTCTTTAAGTTTTGGAGCAAGGAAATTGAATCTCAGGATCAGCTGCACATATTTTGCTGTGACTTTATTCGCATCGCATAAATCTTGCATGGTTTGATACTTGCCGGATTTTAGCTGGCGTTGCCATAGGTGGGCACGGACCAAGGCTTTGACTAATGTGGTAATAGATGCATTCTGGTATCTATAGATGCATTCTGAGACGCTAATTGCGCCTTTCCCTCAGGCACCATCACCATCTTCCTACCGCCTCGTTTTTTAAGGCGCATGGGCATAAATACCGATAACTCACCCTTGCTCATAGCCATGCCTCCATGCCGGCGTGTAGGAGTAAACTCTGCAGTCCATCTGTATGGATACGCACATCAATGCCATCTTCTCGCACCAACACCGCTTTGATCAGCAAGCAGATGATGCGATATTGCTCAATCGGAAAGAGCGAATCCCAAATCACATCAATTTGCTGCAACATCGCAAAGGCTTCATCCGTGGAGATTTGCCCCTCAAGAGACTTCAGGGTTTTAGCGGTAATTTCAGGGCATTTGAGGAGTTCGCGTACTTGCTGTACCACGAAGCGCTCAACTTCATTGGATGCGATGGTTTTGTGGTGGGAGGTACAGCTTTTGCCGCGCAAATGGTTGCTGCAAGCATAATAACGATAGCGTTTATCTTTCTTTTTGGTGTAGGTTGGCGTCATGGCTACATCACAAACCTGACAGCGAATCAGATTTTTTAGTAGTGCCTGATCCTTAGACGCAGATTCTCTGCCTCTGATATGTGGGCATTTTTCAAAAACGCGCTGCACTTCGTCAAAGAATTCAGGCTCCAAAATACCTTCATGCTCCCCCTCGTAAACAGCATCTTTGTGGGCGACAAAGCCTTTATAAACAGGGTTAATCAAAGTCCTGCAAAGGTTAGCTTTCGTAAATAACTGCGCCCCATATTCTTTACCTGTTTTACTGATGATGCGTTTGGTGCGATAACCTTGCTGATTAAGTTCCCGTGCCAGATTGGTGGTGGAACGCAAGATCAAAAACCGGCTAAAGATATATGCCGAATCAGCTTGGCTTCTTCCACGTTGATCACTAATTTTCGATCACAAATGTCATAACCAAGTGGGGGATTACCTCCCATCCACATGCCTTTTTTCTTGGAGGCAGCAAATTTATCCCGGATACGCTCTCCTGTAAGTTCACGCTCATATTGGGCAAAAGAAAGCAACACATTGAGCATCAACCTGCCCATGGAGCTTGAGGTATTAAAGGATTGAGTCACTGCCACAAATGTCACTTGATGCTTATCAAACAGCTCCACAATTTTCGAAAAATCAACAAGAGAGCGCGATAACCGATCAATTTTATAAACCACCACACAATCAACCAGGCCATTTTCAATATCTTGAAACAACTCCTGTAAAGCAGGACGATTCAAGGTTCTACCTGAATAGCCACCATCGTCATAGGACTTACTTAAAGCGACCCATCCTTCATGTTGTTGGCTGGCGATATAGCTTTCAGCAGCAAGTCTTTGTGCATCAAGGCTATTGAAGGCCTGCTCTAATCCTTCCTCATGGGATTTACGTGTATAAATGGTGCAGCGTATCTTTTTATTCATTAGGCCTTCTTGTTATTACGCAGACCAAAGAAGGCGGGTCCATTCCATCTGGTGCCGGTGATTTTGCGAGCAATGGCTGATAAGGATTTATAACTTTGCCCTTGGTAGATGAAGCCATTTTCTGAAACCAGCACCTCATGCAAGTCACCTTGGAATTCACGAATGAGCTTGGTGCCAGCTAAAGGTTTAGAAGCCATATAATGATTGGTGAACTTTTTACCTTTCTCTATTTGATTCGCAAGATTATCGAGCTGCTTTGCTGACTTTTCAGCCATAGGGCCATAAGCGAGCTCTTGCAGACGATAAGCCAACCTTGGGATGAGATAGGTTTTGGAATGAGGCGGCGCATCCGTATCAAAAATACTTCGCCACAATTCTTTAAGTTCTGCGGTGCTTTTACTTTGTAAAGCCAGCACTTGCTTAATAACAGATTCTTTCACGATCTTGACCATAATGAGTTTTCTCTAACAAACCTGCTCTAGAAGCGCTTCCTTTTGAAGAGAAGTCAAGAGAAAGTTTCTCTGAAAGCCTTGATTTGCCTAGGTTTTTACTAGATTGCGCGCGCATAATTGCTGTAGCAATAATATGTGCAACTTCTTTCAGGCGATCATAGTTTTGGGCTTGGGTTAATGACATAAAGGACCTCATGTGATTGGCATGTGGTTTATGTACAGCTTCCGGAGAGATTTCGTTCACAAGAACTTCATATGTTACAAATAGCTCTTGACCAACCTAACACCTGTTAGGTATGATAAATTTAAGTTAAATTTTAGGATATGAGGTTCAATCAACAAGCGATGAATGCGCCCAAGAAAAACAAGCCGGGTCCCGTTAAGTCCACAGGACTGACCAAGGCTCAAGAAGACACGTTTGCTGTCATCTGCCGCCTTAAAGAGCAACATGGCGTTGCTCCTACAGTGCGAGAAGTTGCAGCTGAGCGTAGCGTTTCTGCTGTATCGGCGCTGGAGATTATTCAGCAGCTGGAGGCTAAAGGTTATTTGCGCCGGGGGCATGGCAAAGCTCGAGCTATTGAGATCTTGGATCACCCCCTAAAGTCAGATCAAATTCCCCATATTGTGCCTATCCAAGTAATAGGCCGTGTAGCGGCAGGAAATCCGATTTTGGCGATTCAGGATCATCTGGGTGAGTTTTGCGTGGATGCAAGCCTTGCATGTGGTGAGTGTTTTGCTCTTCAAATTTGCGGGGATAGCATGATTGGTATCGGCATTCATGACAAAGACTATGTCGTGGTCCGATCTCAACCGACTGCGATGAACGGTGAGGTTGTGGTGGCTCTGATCGATGATGAGGCGACCTGCAAAACCTTTTATCAAACTTTAACCGGTGTGGAACTTCGGCCTGAAAACACAGCGCATGAAGTCATCCATGTCAAAAAAGGCCAAGATTTAAGGATTCTTGGGAAAGTAATTGCAATCAGAAAAACAGTGGAGGTTAAAACGAATGCTGCAAATGGTGTTAAACAATGAAGTGTTGATGGAAAGAATCCATGCGAATCGTGAATTTTGGGAAAGTCATCTGGAAATGCCCCTTGATAGGCTGATCCAGGATTACCAAGATGCTAAGATCCGCAAGAACTGGCTCGATTCCTTATCAGGACGCCAGCTTGGCCTGTTGTTTGACCTATCCATGAAAAAGCCTCCCCATGAACTTTCTGTGCAGCAAATGCGCAAAACCTTAACTGATTTTCCTGAAGAATTGATCAATTATTTTCTGGTGCACCATTTTAACCACGCTAAACTTGAAGCGGCCATCACTGAAATTGCAAAGCCCGTACTTTCTGCTGAAACTATGACCAAGCTTTTGGTCAAAGATGATAAATACGACAAGAAAGGCTTGCTGTTTGCGCTTTTTAAGGCTGATCCTGAATTGCTCAAACACGTGTACCATTTTGATAAGGTGCAAAAGAAAGGGTTTGGCTCCTTTGTGCTGAAAAACCCGCCACGCCAACCTGCTGCTTCTTTCAAAGAATTTGTGACTGAAGATCTAGTCCGCAACGCTCTTAAAGCCCATGATGAAGAGCAAAATGACAGCTTTGAGACCCATCTTCAGGGTTTGTTTTATCATGAAGATCGGCTGTATCTTTTTATTAGAAGGGCCAGTGATGAAGATTTGCTGTTAAGCTCTAATCGCATTGTTCATGGTCATAAACCGGATTGGATCATTCTGGATTTTGCTGTCAATGCCAATCAAGTGAATCTTTGTGCCAAATGTTCCAACCAAGGATTGAAGATTGCTGACCGTTTGGTAAGTTTTTACTTCGATAAGGATTGCTCCTTCATTAATATGCAGGATTACAACTTTGCTGCTCAAGTGAAGACTTTCCTTCGGTCGTGCGCAAGTGAAATCGATAAGGAGCTCAAACTCTTTGAACTGAAATTCAGATCAGCTCATCTTAAAAACAACACCCATTTGATTTTAACAACGCACCCGACCGACCCCATTGCAGAAGAACTTGAAGCGCTGCACCAAGCCGTTGGTGATGTGCTGGAAAACATTGCCATGATTGATTCGGTAAGAGTGGTGTTTCAGGGTAAAAAGGTTACTCTCTTTTTCAGGGGGGATGCAGCTGATCCCGGTCATGTGATGATTTGTTATTCAGAATATGTTTTGGATAAAAAGGGACGCGCAGCTTTTAAAACATGGATGAAGGATTGCTATGGCCTTACGATCTTGCCTAAAGCAAAATGCTGCGCATGAAGATGCATTGCAGGCTTTGCTTGAGTCCAGCAATTCATGGATTAACCCGAATCAAGTTTATCTAGAGGCGGCCCATCATCTTGGGCAGCTTGGCTTTATCCAGCTCAAAGAGCATTATTTCATCAAGTGCGCCAACCCCTTGGATGCTTTGGATTTTGACCATCTGATTAATCCGGATTGTGAGAATAAAATTGCTATTGCTGATGATTTCGATGAATCCTGCGATGATCTCATGTGCGAGGAATGTGGACGTTACATTTTACCCATCACCCACCAAAAACAACGTTTTCATGTTGTTTCTTTATACTTACAAAAGCAGCCTATATTGCAATGGCTTGAAGCTGAGCTCAAAGAATTTACGTTTAAAAATCAGAGCGCCGGGGTTTATCATATTTTGTTGGACTCTGGTTTTGTAACGATGATTTTGCCTGATTTTATAGATAACCTCTCGTATTTGGCTGTAGATCGCATTAAAGCGCAGCCAACACTGATTATCACATTACGAAAAACCTTACCGCATTTGCCGCTTGATGTGCAGGCTATAAAACTATCGGATTTCATCAATGGCAATCTCTCTTTAAAACAAGGTTTGGATCTGGCGATGGAGCATGGCATCCCCAAAGAGATTCCCAATGTTTCAAGACAAATACTGCCTTTTGTTTCACTTCACACACCAAAAACAGCAGCACTTCCTGCAACCTACAGCATCACCATTGATAGCGAAGGTATTTTTGTGGGCGGCATTCACGTCATTGGCAAACAAGCCCCAAGTCGTATTCAAATTTTCAGGATTTTACTGGAACAATACTGGCGAGATTTCGAAGAAGGGAAACCCAAAGAGATGCACACACCGCTTAATCTGCATCAAATTGCTGAGCGCTTAGAGCCACATATGGGGCTGATTGATGATTTAGAACAGCAAATTAGAAGGCCGCTTAACAAGATGCAAAAGGCTATTGAAGAAACACTTGCTAAAGAGCTGGGTGTTAATATTAAACGTCATGATATCATTCAAACCCTTGGCTGGCCTGGGTTTAAAAAGCAGGAATACGGATACCGTCTAAACCCTTTAAATCTGGTATTCACAAAATAGCTAATCATGATAAAACCAAAGTGAAGGATTTTCCAGAGGAATAATGGTGCCATCTTCAGCGGACTTATAATGGGTTGGTAAAATAGGCTGAAAATGCGTGGTTTCTTCGCCTGTTTCAGGATCAACTTTTGTCTCCTTCAGGTCCATAGCCTCCACACATAAAAAGCCATATTTTGATTTGCGGGCTGCGGTTTTACAGAATTTGATATAGCCTTTGGTGGCAAGTACATCAATACGATCACGAATGGAATGCTGGCCGCCAAGACCTGATCTATTTTCAAAGGCTCTGCAGAACTGACTTGCGGTATAAAGTTTACCTTTTCGTGCCTCCTCATAAATGAGCTGTAAAATGATATCGTGCTTGCGCCGGCGCTCTGCATCCAACTTTTCACCGTAATGCTTATTCACCAAACGCTCTGATTCTTCTTCGAGTACCGACCATTTGCCGGCTATTTTATCTACCCATTTATTATCGATACGCTCGCCATTGCGTAGTTCAAACATCAATTGCCTGGGCGTTTTGCTTTCATCAGGCCGAAACAAAATCATGCCGGTGGTGTAAAAACCTCTGAGGGCGCCGGCACCACTAAGTGACTGGAAAGGATCTTCTTCCAAAAGCTTTTTGGTAATCTTTTTAGTGTGATGGGCGACAATCATCCCGGCATTGGGATTGACCTGATGACGCAAACGTTCCAGCCTTTCTTGCAAGAAAAACAGCATGGCATTGTTGTCATTTTCGGTGCCATGATCACCGGCATCAAAGATATTGCGCAAAGGGTCAATCACAATGAGGTCCACGGTTTTTGGATCAAAAAAGTCGTTAATGGTTTGCACAATCTGCGCAATACCTTCATCATTCAGTAACATCCTGGTTTGCGGCGTTATCACCAGATTATTGCTGATTTGCTCGAGCACATCAGGATCAAGCTCCAGTTGTTTAAGGCGTTCGCGCAAATAATGATAACCAATCTCTGTTTGCAGATAAAAAATCTTTAAGGGCTTTGCGGGTTGCATTCCCAGAAAATGTTTACCTGCTGCCATATGCACCAGCCAGCTTATAAGAAAATCACTTTTTCCGACTTTGGGCGCACCGCCAAAAATCAACAGTCCACCGGGTGTTACAATACGCGGGGCAATCACATCATAAGGCATGGGTGAATCATCCTGAAGTAATTGCCCCAAGGTAAAAGCCGGGACCATCTTATTAACGCTAATTGTCTTTTTTGGGCAAAGGTCGATAAAATTCTCTAAATCAACGCCTTCCGCATCAGAATCTGCTGCATCATAACCTTTGGGCTTGTTTTCTGGGATCTGAAGGATTTGGATGGATGCCACACCCAGGTTTTTGAGTTTTAATGACACTTTATCGGCATATTGTCGGCCTGGCTCATCATGATCCGGCCAAATGATCACATGTTTGTTTTTAAGCGGCTCCCAATCGGTTTTATCAATGGGCGCATTGGCACCAAACATGGCAGTGGTTGCCGTAATGCCATGTCTCATGAGGCTATCTGCCGATTTTTCTCCTTCAACTAGCACAATTGTCTTGGCTTTGAGGATGCCTGGAATATTGTAAAACGGCCTTGGGTTTGGCGCCCGATTACGACAGGTTTTCACATCCCACGGCCTATATTGCTTACCTGAATCTGTTTCATAGCGATAAACGCAGGCAATCAATTTGTTTGATTCATCAAAATAATCCCACCTAGCTGTGGGGGCACCGAGCAGCTCAGGACCTTCTTCCTCTTGTGTCGCCTCGTGTTTTTTCTTAATCTCTGAGATCATGGCGTACACGCTTTTAGTGCGCTCGCCGGACCACTGGGCAATATCGGTTAAAATTTCAGGGAACTGCGAACGTGTATCTTTTCCCGTAACAGCAGCCCATAGGCTGATAATGTCGCCCCCTTCGTCGGTTGCAAAATCATGCCACATGCCGATGCGATTACCTTCAAGCTCAACAACTAAGCTTTGGCCTGGGTTGCCTTGCACATCACCCACATAAAATTTATTGCGCTGGAAAACGCCGCCTGGTAGCAAATAAGATAAACACGATTTAAGGCTGTAGAGTAATCTTGCTTTCAGCTCGGATACTTGTTCTGACGGCTCCCAAGGTGCGGTGCTTTCAAAACAATTTTGCGGGATCGCTGTGTTGAAGTTAAAAAAATCCTTCATATCAATGACATTACTCATATGCCCCCTCCAAAACAGGTTTTATGGTAAGGGCACCATTTGCATTCAAAGTAATTTGGATCTTGGCTAAGACGCGGCAGCAATTCAGAAGCCTCTGACGCTTGTAAGATTTGCACAGCGCGGTCAGAATATTTTTGAGCAACAGCGCCATCAAAAGCTACCCACTCGAAATAAAGCTCTGAAGAATCCTTATTAAGAGCAACCAACAACGCCGGTCCTTCTGTTAGCTGCATATAGGCCATATAGAGCTGAATTTGCACATAATACCCTGGTTTGCTGACTGCAAGGCCATGTTTTTCAAGATCTTTCCAGGATTTATTATTGAGCGTTTTGCACTCAAAAAGTGCCGGGTAAAGAAAACCATCCGGGCCTGCTACAATCACGCCGTCAATATGACCGGCAATCCGATCATTTGCGACTGAAAAACTATATTTCTGGCCGTCTTTGTTACGGGTTATGATATCAAACCCTGCATCTTTCATCCATGAAATGACTAATGATTCCAGATGATGACCCATCGCAAAAGTCCGCAGCTGCTTACCACTAAAGGGTTGATCAGGCTCTGCGCCCATAAACTCATACTGTAATTTACGTGCGCAGTTTTCGCCTAAACGAGAAGCACCAAGATAGGACCTTTTTGGTTTTTGCTGATGCTCACGCGCAATAGCGCTATCCAGCATCGCTGCTAATTTACTTTCCATGACCTGCCTCATCGATGATTTGGCACCATTTGATTAAGTCAGCCACGGTAAGGCTTCCGATAGGTGCTGCCAGATTCGCGTGTTTCGCCAGATAATTGAAGAGGACCAAAGCATTCTTGGGTGCGTTTCGCATAATATGAATCGGGACGGAAGTAACACTCCCTTTGTTCCGGTTGGAATCGTGGGAACCTTCGCCGCCAGCTGCTAAAGGCATCCTGGCACTTCTTGCTGCAAAACCACCAATGTTTTGAATAATGGTTGTTTGGCTGGCGCCGCCCTTCGGGTGGATGAAACTATCCAAAACCGCCCGCTTTTGCGTGACAGAATGCGCACCACGGCGCGTGATTCTTTGACATGTTATAACCATTTAATTTTCCTCCTTGAATTTTGAACTTTGGACGTCGTCGTCTGCGAGACTTCGTACTTCGTTACGTATTTCGTATACGCGCCTCGTACTCATCTCTTGTCTCCTCGCCAACGCCCAAAATTCTTCTAGGAACCCCTTTTGAAGATGCCCCCATATTTTTCGTCATAAGTGCTTTGAAGAAGTGATCGCGCACCGCATCGGGATCAAGCTCGGCAAGATCACAGACAAAGCAAAAAGACTGGGGTGATTTTTGAAAAAACCATCGCAGTGCCTGATGCCTATAAAGATTGGAATCTGTGCATCCAAAGGCATCGCGCGCGGCTCTATCAATCACAGCCCGCCATAGCAGTATTTCTGCTGTAATGTTCATGGCTGCTCTCCTTGCATCACCATGAAGTCGGATTTCAAATAAAGGCTATCTGGCCCTTGTAAAACCAACTTCACGCATTGCTGCGGCTGTAGCGGATGCACGGTGAATCCGGTTCGAAGAACATGGCGTTTTTGCACCCTTGGCCCTGGAATTTTGCGCCCCACCCGAGAAGTGGGATGTCTTTAAAATCACCATAGATGCAAAAGCGGTAATAGATTTGCCCTTCAACGGTTCGCTCTTTAGGTAGTGCCATCAGACCTAAGCTTTGAGCCACAAACGCAATATCTTGCGCTAGCTGCTTGCTTGAAGTCGTATACTCAAAGGTTTTGTGGAGCATGTGACCATCCGTATCAAGCAACCCTGCCAAAATCTCTTGTCGTACTTTTTGAGAGGCTCGTTTGTAGACGTCCGGGATAAACTTTTCCGGTGAGCTTTTGTTGTATAAACCAAGGTTGCGCAACGCTTCAGTCAGTGGATTGGTTTTCCCGCTGATACTGCTAAAATAATAGCCATTGGCTTGATTGCCCGGAATTTGATAGATTCGCGCCGAAAGCCCCATTTGATCTGCCATCACAAAGCAATAATCCACAATCTCAGGATCGGGTGTTGTAATGCTTGGTGGAGGTATTTCGAAAACAGCCATCACCAACTAAAATGCCTAAAAAATACGGATCAAGAGGCAGAGCTGGCCCGTCACTAAAATTCACAGGCATGCGGTATAACAAGTGCACACCTTTAAAGTGCGGTGATTGCTTGAGATATTCCCACATCGGAACAGATTTCAGATCATAGAGTTCAAGGCTTGTGGAGCGCACCAACGGCAAAGATTGGCTAGCGCCTAAAACAAATGACGCTCCCTTAATCGGCCTGATTTCAAAGGTATCTTCTAAAGATGTTCTGATATCAATCACCGTTCGTGGCAGGCTATCTGCGCCCATAATCTCATCGCCTATTTCAAGTTCTGTAATAGGCTTTATCGCACCGCTTGCCATCAGAATATCGATAGGCTGAGGTGAGGTTTTTGGAGGATGATGTCGTGTCATAATTTACCTCCCTACCTATTAATCCAGCTTGGTTGCGCGGAAGAAATAGGTGTTTCTGGAACATCTGAAGCTTGGGGCTTACGGCTACTTACTCCCATGACCGAAGCATAAGAGCTGTAATTTGGGGTGATAATGGAAAGCACAGTGTTTTAGGTTGGTAATTGCCGCTTTTATCCTCCTCAACACCGATTTTGATACCAAACTCTATGCCCATCAGTTCCAAAAGATCGTTAATGGTTCGACCTTCAATGGCATTTTGAGAGCGATCATTAGGGTGGATGTTTCTGGCAGACTCCAAGATGGACCTAATCATCGTTCTGCCATTCATGCCCCAGGTATCTTCACCCTTAGCGTTGCGCTTGGCGCCTTCAATACCGATTAAATGATAAACTTTGCGTTTGGCATAAGGACCTTCCAAAATAGTCAGCTCAGTATTGAGATAGACAGAACCTGTGCGATCGCTTTTGGTTAGCCACTGGCCTGGACCAAACCCACCGGGGCGTAAGGTCATGGTAACTTTGGCTAAAGTTCCGGCCGGAATAAGGGCCAAATCATTTTGTGGCAAAGCGTTATTGAAATCTGTTGAAAATTCGTATGTCATAGTGTTGGTGCTCCTTTAATATTTAAGGGTTGCGCTAGCCTCTTCAGCAAGGTCAGGGGTCGAAATCTGCTTCTTTGCTGGAAAGGTCTTAATTTTTTTGAGTAATTTGCCAAGATGGGCTTCTTCCACCATCTCAAGTCTGCCGCTGCGATCTTTGGCCGGATATTCCCAAGGGTTCAGCGTCTGGCAAACAAAGGCTCTTTTATCCGGCGCATCTTCTGTCTTCATGGCCACCATACTGATGACATCATCAAGCACGCCGGGTATTTCATTCGCTGTTTTGCTGCCCTCACATTGAGGCACCCAAAGGGGGCGATTAAAGTCATCCAGGCGCTGCTCTAAAATGCCCACCAAAATCACATCTTTTTGCGGGATGTGCTGGAATTGGTTCAGCCAAGCCATCATCTCAGAAGCCAAGATTCCATAAGCCGCTCTGGTATCTGATCGGCCGGTTTTATCGGAAAAACTCTCCGGCTGCGATTTAGCCCAAGTCAGACAAAGACGTGAGGCAACTGTGATGCTATCGATAAAAATACATTTGTACTTTTCCATCGCTTTTGGATCGCCATAGTGAGCGCAAACATACTCATAATGCTTTTGGCTATAGGGTTGATCGGGCCTGAGCGCCGGATTAGGACCACCGATAAGGCAGGCAATATCCCGGGCTTCATTCCAGGTGCGGATAATGGCGTCACCCTGCCAGTCTTGAACTGCAAGTAAACCCGCTTCTAAATCAATGCATAGGGTTGGTTCATCAAGCGTTGTAAGTAGCCGGGTTTTACCGATCCCAAAGCCGCCAAAGATCACCATTTTGACGCCGGTTTGTTGTTTTAAGCGCTCATCAGCGCTGATAATTTTTATGCTCATTGGTCGTTACCTCCATCGATAATTTGAAATTTGGGTTTGCCTAAATGGACGCTACGCGCCTCATCAAAGAATTTGCGAAGGTCAGCGGACCAGCCGAGGTATTTGCGCTCATCAATGGCATAGGTTGCTTTGACATAATGTTTGCGTTCACCGGCGGGGATTTTGTCGATAATGGTTTCAAGTTTTTCTTGATCCCAAACCACTTTTTTAGGCATTTCAGCCACAATGGTGTAAGCGCCGTCATCAAAGCGAATGGTGCCGGTATCCCTACCATCTAGATTCAATTTGTCTTGAGCTGTTTGAGTGAATTTAAGATTCAGGCCGTCCTCTAAAAGGGTTTTGCGATTTTTAAGACACTCGGCCATTTCGGTCAGCCTTTCCATTAGCGAACGCAAATCCTCGGCAGAAAGCTGGCTGATTTCAGTAGGTTTAGCTTCATCGAGAAACGATAGGGGTATTAAATTTTGCATACAGTTCTCCTTGGTATGGTTGTTATATTCCGCATTGGGGAAAAAATTGTTCGCACCTTCTGATGTAAACAGAGTTAAGAAAAAACATGGGCCGCATGAGCTCTAAATCCCGGTAAATGGCTGCTCTTGAGCGCCCACTCATGTGTGATATTTCGGTGATGGTGAAGATTTTTAGCTGCTCACAAAGCGTTTGAAAGCTTTCCGGCAATTGACCAATAGCCCGACTCACATCAATGCGAATGCTGATATCTTCGAAGGCTTGCGTCATGCCCCCAGCATGACGGTCACTTCTCGATTCTTCAAAGCAATGATCATCTGCCAAATAATCCATGAGGGTTTGGCCGTTCTCATCTTCTTTGTCTAAAGACAGCGTTTGGGTTTTACCGCCCCGTTTGATGCACATATGTTTGTGGATCAAATTGTTGCTGCGGCGCGAAAGAAGTTTGTCGACAAAGGTTGCAAGGCTACTTTTTGAGCGGTCAAACTTGGATAAAGCCGGCCAAATCTCAAGCAGTAGATCTTGTTCAATGTCTTCGATTTCCTGGGATTCAAAGCACTTCATTTGCTTTAAACGCCAGGCATGGTACTTAAGTTGTTTTACAATCTCAGGCTCTAAACCCGAGTAGTTATTACGTGATCTCATATGAAGCCTCCTTGATTGGTTCATGCTTCAAGGATGCGATTTTTGGCGGTTTTTCTGACCGGACGCGCCTAAATCAAATAAGACCGCGGGTAATGTAAAAACCCGGAAATAAGCCCACTCAAAAACAAACAATCAGACTTCTGGAAAATTAAATAAGACCACCCGAATGAGATGTTGGAATGGGATCATATGAAGGGAGAATTATCAGGTGAGATTGGTGCTGTGCGCTTTTGATAAAAATAATTTTGCAGCCTATTTGTCACATGGCACTGGTGCTATAAGTTTTGAATGGAAGGTGTTTTTAACAACACTCACCCTATGGCATTGGCAATATGAGTTCTAAATGAGGGGTAATTTTTGTAAATCTAGACCCAGATTTTGTAAATCTAGAATCTGCAGAAATCTAGAAACCCAGGTAAATCAATGGTTTGAGGGCTGTTTCTAGATTTACAAGAAATCTTAGGCGCGGGTCTTGGAAATCTAGCGCAAACCCCTGATTTTACTAGGGTTACAGAAGGTTTCTAGATTCGGGAGAAACTCCCTATATATAAATATATAGGGTAAGTGACCCTGACGGGCACTTGCCCCCATATTTATAAAAGGTATTTCGCGCGCGTAAAAGTTCCTGTTCCTCACTGCATATTTTTGCGAACACAACTCCACACAAAGCTGAACATAAACACCAGAAAATAAATTTTGTGAATAGCATTTCTTGGATGGTAGATATGGAAAACATCTTGGCTTTAGATTTAGGAACACAAACCGGCTGGGCTTTACTCAATGAAGGTCGTGTCTTCAGCGGAAGTGAGAGCTTTCATACATCACGCTTTAGTGGCGGTGGTATGCGTTTCTTACGCTTTCGCCATTTTTTGGATTCCCTCAAGCAAAAGGCGGACATTAAGGCTGTCTATTTTGAAGAAGTACGCAGGCATTCAGGGGTTGATGCTGCCCATATTTATGGCGGATTTTTAGCGCATCTCACAGCGTGGTGCGAAGATCATGAAATTCCCTATCAAGGATTCAGTGTGGGAACCATCAAACGTCATGCCACCGGCAAAGGTAATGCCAGTAAAGAAGAAATCATCACTGCCATCAAGGCCAAAGGATTTAATCCGGTGGATGATAATGAAGCTGATAGCTTGGCGTTATTGCTATGGGCGCAAGACAACATGGGGGCAAAACAATGAATGGCAAACGATTACTGGAGCAATCCATATCAACGATTGAAGAACGGCAAAAAGTGTATGGCTCGCCCAAAGAAAACTTTGAGCATATTGCCAAACGCTAGTCGCTGCTCTTGGGCACGACCATTACGCCTACTCAAGTTGGCTTGATGATGTTGGATTTAAAGATTGCTCGATTGCAGAAAAACCCTGGGCATTACGATAGCTTGGTAGACGTTGCAGGATATGCGGCGTGTTTGAGTGATCTAAAATGAAATATTTTTTCTTTAGTCGGACACATCTATGCAGAACAATGAATATAACACTTATCAGCAATACCAACGGCCCCGGGCGATGAAAAAAATATTTTCACTTTTGCGGACAGATCATGTGGCGTTGCTGAATATAGTAAGCAGAAACAAACAGCGCATTCATGTGTCACAAAATATTTTGCAAAAAAATTGCAGATATGCGGACAGATGAACGCCCAAAGCTGAATAGAGTTGATATGAAAGAAATTTAAATGAGAAAGGATGACAAGGTCATGGGTTAGATAACGCTGAAGCCTTACAAAACACAACTTGAAGATTTTGCGTGTCCTGGCATTGGTATGCACGGGTCCTTCCCTATACCTATGCCATGCGGGTGGCAGAGCCCCGGGATTTTACTAGCGTTAGAATTGGCCCAAACCTTGACACTTGACACAAATATTAAGGAACGGGTGCGCTTATGACAGAACTTCAAATACAACATATCCCCATAGACAATCTTATCGCATACGCCCGCAATCCCCGCAAAAATGATGCGGTGGTTGATAAAATGTGTGCCTCCATCAAAGAATTTGGTTTTCGTATCCCCGTCATTGCTAAAAGCGATGGCAGCGTTGTTGATGGCCATTTGCGCCTCAAAGCTGCTAAAAAACTGGGTTTAAAACTGATTCCAGTTATCTTAGCCGATGATTTAAGTGATGCCCAAATCAAAGCCTTTAGATTGCTTGCCAATCAATCGGCTAATTGGGCGGATTGGGATGACGATTTACTCAAACTTGAACTGGAAGATTTGCAGGCACTTAATTTTGATCTGGAATTAACTGGGTTTGATTTTGATGAAATACAAAAGCTCTTGGATGCTACCGATATTGATCTTGAGGAACCTGCTGAAGCGGATGCAGTTGATCCGGCAGATAATATCCCTGTTATCAGTAAGCCTGGTGATTTATGGATTTTAGGTGAGCACAGACTTTATTGCGGCGACAGCACAATACTTGACTCCTACAACATTGTTTTAGAGGGCGAGCAAGCCGATATTACGGTGTGTGATCCTCCTTATAACGTCAATTATGGCGCCAGCATAAAGATACGCTGCGCAACAAATCCCGCGAAAATAAACACAAAATCTTGAATGACAATCTTGGCGAAGGCTTTGAAAGTTTTCTCTATGACGTCTGCTCTAACATCATCATGAACACCAAAGGCGCAATTTACATATGCATGGCAGCTTCAGAATTGGCTGTACTACAAAAAGTCTTTAAGCAAGCTGGTGGTCATTGGTCAACATTCCTCATTTGGGCGAAAAATCATTTTTCTTTAGGCAGAGCAGACTATCAACGGCAATATGAACCTATTCTTTATGGATGGCGCGAAGGTGCTGATCGTCATTGGTGCGGTGCTCGTGATCAAGGCGATGTCTGGTTTATCGATAAGCCCAGCGCTAATAATTTGCATCCCACTATGAAGCCAGTTGCGCTCATGGAACGCGCTATTATTAACAGCAGTAAGCCTGGCGATATCGTTCTTGATCCCTTTGGTGGTTCTGGTACAACGCTCATGGCAGCAGAGCGCACCAAGCGTCGTTGTCGCATGATTGAGCTTGATCCTAAATACATCGATACCATCATAAGGCGATTCCAGATGCAAACCAAAACAAAGGCCATTCATGCCGTCACGCAAAAGACCTTTGATGAACTATGTACGTGATAGCTTATGGAACTCATCAAGCAATCGCAATGGGCAAAGCGACATGGATTTTCAAGGCAATACGCGGGACAGCTGGTGCAGAGTGGCGTCATTCAACTGGTTGATGGCCTTATAGACGTTGAACAGGCAGATGCTGCTTTAGCCGCCATGCGTGATCCAAGTCAGCCTGAGCGACGCAAAAGTACTTCTGATGTCACTGAGCTTTCAACGCTTCTACTTAAAACCAGAATAAAAAATGAAATGGAACGGGGCAAGCTTTTGGAAGCCCGTGCCAAAGCAGAAATTGGAGCATTGGTTTCAGTAGAAGACGTCAAGGTGTCGGCCTTTAACAAAGCCAGAATCGTTCGTGATAGTTTGATGAACATTCCTGATCGCGTTGCTTCACTTTTAGCATCTATCGATGATCCCCACAAAATTCACGAGGTGTTATTGCAAGAAATTCGAACTACTTTGGAGGAATTAAGCCGTGACGTGTAAGCCTTACCACATGAGTTTTAATACGGGGCTTCGGCCTGATCCACTACTCAAAGTTTCTGAGTGGGCGGATGGATTTCGTATGTTATCGCAAACCGCATCCTCTGAACCCGGCAGATGGCGCACCGAACGCACGCCTTATCTTAAAGAAATCATGGATGCACTATCGCCATCATCACCTGTTGAAAAAGTGATTTTTATGAAAGGCGCGCAAATTGGAGGCACTGAAGCGGGCAATAACTGGATTGGTTACATTATTGATCAAGCGCCTGGTCCTATGCTGGTGGTTCAGCCCACTGTTGAAATGGGCAAGCGTTGGTCTAAAGGACGCTTAGCCCCACTGATTGATGATACACCTACCTTGCGGGATAAAGTTAAGGACCCACGCTCTCGCGATTCAGGTAACACCGTCCAAAGTAAAGAATTCACCGGCGGTATCGTTGTGGTGACCGGTGCCAATAGTGCTGTGGGTTTACGTTCCATGCCCGTGCGCTATTTGTTTTTAGATGAAATTGATGCTTATCCGAGGGATGCTGACGGTGAAGGTGATCCAGTCTCCCTTGCTATTCAACGTACTGCTACCTTTGCTAGACGCAAAATTTTGCTTGTCTCAACGCCCACCATTCAAGGATTAAGCCGAATTGAGAGGGAGTTTGAAGCCTCCGATCAACGCTACTACTGGGTGCCATGTCCACATTGCCATACCTTTCAAATTCTAAAATGGCCGCAAGTCAAATGGGACGACGATCCACTCAACGCCTATTATGTCTGTATCTCTTGCGAAGAAAAAATCTACAATCATCAAAAAACCTGGATGTTAGCGAATGGTGAGTGGCGAGCCGCTAATGAGTGCAATGGTAAGATTGCGGGATTTCATCTCTCAAGCCTTTATAGCCCAGTGGGTTGGTTAAGCTGGGGACAAGCAGCCCAGAATTTCTTGCATGCTAAAGATAATGAACAACTGCTGAAAGTTTGGGTTAACACGACTTTAGGCGAGACCTGGGTCGATAAAGGTGAAGCACCCGATTGGCAGCGCTTGTTTGAGCGTAAAGAGAACTATCCTATCGGCATTGTGCCGTTTGGTGGGTTAGTTCTAACTGCCGGTGTTGACGTACAAAAAGACCGTATTGAGGTGGAGATCGTTGCCTGGGGCAAAAACCGAGAGAGTTGGTCGGTTGATTATTGCAGGCTTTCATATTTCCAATTTGTACAGCCCAGTTGGCTGGCTAAGCTGGGGGCAAGCAGTTCAGAACTTCTTGCACGCCAAGGATAATGAACAGCTACTGAAAGTTTGGGTCAATACCACACTGGGTGAAACTTGGGTCGATAAAGGGGAAGCGCCCGATTGGCAGCGTCTGTTTGAACGTAAAGAGAACTATCCTATCGGCATTGTGCCTTTCGGTGGGCTAGTTCTGACTGCCGGTGTTGACGTACAAAAAGACCGTATTGAAGTTGAGATTGTTGCTTGGGGTAAAAACCGAGAGAGTTGGTCGGTTGATTATCGTATTTTTGATGGTGACCCCGCTAAAGCCAGCACTTGGTAGCATCTTTCCACATTGATGAGCACTTTATTCCCCAGCGAAGACGGCTTAGATCGAGGAATTTCCATGATGGCCGTTGATGCCGGTTATGCCACTCAAGAAGTCTATGGCTGGATTCGCAGTTTACCACCTGGGCGAGTGATGGCCGTAAAAGGTATCGATAAAGCATTAGTACCAGTGGGTGCACCAAGCCGTGTGGACGTCACCATTTTAGGACAAAAACTCAGACGTGGCGCCAAACTCTGGCCGATTGGCGTCTCCGTTTTAAAATCAGAACTCTATCATGCGCTTAAGCTCTCCCAAGGCGAGGAAGGCTTTCCTCCGGGATATTTCCACTTTCCAGCTTACGGGGCTGAATATTTTAAGCAACTGACATCGGAGCAGCTGGTTACCAAAGTTCATAAAGGCTATCCAAAACGTGAATGGAAAAAAATCCGTGACCGCAACGAGGCCCTTGATTGCCGCATTTATGCCAGAAGTGCAAGTATCGCAATCGGCATCGACCGCTGGCAACCCTCCAAATGGGATAGCTTGATGGGATACAAAAAATCATCGATTCCTGAATATAAGATTCAACATGAACAATTACCACTGTCTCAGAGCAAAACCTCAAGACCAAGGGTGATAAGAAGTAAATTTATGGGATAATTTTATGTATTTAGTCGATGATCTGGTCAAAATTGAGCAAGCCATCACAAAATTACAGATGGGTGAGCGCGTGGTTTCTGTTGCCTATGGCGATCATATCGTTAAATATGCGGAAGTGGATTTAAAAGATCTCTTAAACTTACGCACCCGCATTAAATCAGATTTAAAAAGCAGCACGTCCTTAAAGCGGCGCATTACTTTTGCCACACATAAGGGGATTTGCTGATGCTACTTAAAACATTCGCACAACTTTTCAAACGCCCCAAAAGCAAAGCTTCTGCTTGGGATGCGGCAGGTTCTGGCAAGCGCCTAACCTATTGGCAGCCCGAAAATAGCGCCATCAATAGCTTACTTGGGAATCATCTAGAAACACTGATATTATTGAAACACTGGTGAGTAACGCTGTTGGCACCGGTATCAAACCGCAATCAAAAGCTAAAAATGCAGAATTTCGTAAAGCGGTACAGGCATTATGGCTGCGCTGGTCCGATGAGGCGGATAGCCATGGCGTTAATGATTTTTACGGTCTACAAGCCTCTATTTGTCGCAGCATGATTGAAGGGGGCGAATGTTTTGTTCGCTTTAGAGTACGTCGCTCTGAAGAGGGATTATCCGTTCCCTTACAATTACAGGTGCTTGAATCTGAGCATTTAGATACATCAGTGAATCGCATTTTAATCACGGGTAAT
Organism: Holospora undulata HU1; assembly: GCF_000388175.3. Lineage (GTDB taxonomy): Bacteria > Pseudomonadota > Alphaproteobacteria > Holosporales > Holosporaceae > Holospora > Holospora undulata_A. The sequence goes on from NZ_ARPM03000202.1 coordinate 27,083, forward strand.
ATGGTTCGAAACGGTATTGAGTTTAATAAACTTGGCCAACGTGAAGCCTATTATTTGTTTCGTGAACATCCAGGTGAAAAGCTGCTTGTCTCAAACGGTGAATCAGTCCGCATTCCTGCCTCTGAAGTATTGCATATTTATAAACCCTTGCGTCCCGGTCAAATTCGAGGAGAGCCTTGGCTAAGCCGTGTGTTGCTTAAATTGTATGAGCTGGATCAGTACGATGATGCCGAGCTGGTGCGCAAGAAAACCGCTGCTATGTTTGCAGGGTTTATCACCCGTCTTGATCCTGAAGCCAACATGATGGGTGAAGGTGCCGCCAATGAACAAGGGATGGCCCTTGCCGGACTTGAGCCTGGCACCATGCAGCTACTGGAACCTGGAGAAGACGTTAAATTTTCTAATCCTTCGGATGTTGGGGCAAATTACGAAGCCTTTATGCGCCAGCAGCTCAGAGCCATTGCTGTTGGCATGGGCATTACCTATGAACAGCTGACAGGAGATTTAACCAACGTCAATTATTCATCCATTCGTGCAGGGCTCATTGAATTTCGTAGGCGCTGCGCCACTTTGCAACATCATGTGATAGTGTTTCAATTTTGTCGGCCTGTTTGGAATCGCTGGATTGAACTGGCTTTGCTTTCTGGCGCCTTACCTTCTCAAGACAAAGATACATCTATCAAAGATGTGAAATGGATACCCCAAGGTTTTGACTGGGTTGATCCACTCAAAGATCAGCAAGCACAACAAATGGCAGTGCGTAATGGCTTTAAAAGTCGCGCTGAAGTGGTTTCAGAGCTGGGATATGATACAGAAGAAATTGATCAAGAAATTGCGGCAGATAACAACAGAGCTGATGAAGCAGGGTTTGTTTTAGATTCCGACCCAAGGCATACAACACCGCCTAAAAAACGAGGTTTTTAATGAATGACATTTACTTAAAATTTGCCATGAAACCGATGATGATTGAGCGTCGCAGCTTTGAGTGGCTGGCTGCCCACATGGCATCAAACAAGGCTTTGAAGTTTACACCCCCCTCCTTAGCACATGGTGGCAGCAATAACATCGCCATCATTCCGATTCATGGCATTTTAACCAAACGCTCAGGCATATTTGACGGCATGTTAGGTATGACTTCCTACGATGAAATACAACAACAAATCAGCGCTGCTTTGTCGGATGATGCCGTACAAACGATTTTACTCGACATTGATAGTCCCGGCGGTGAAACCAGTGGACTGTTTGATTTAGCCGATTTTATTTATCAGGCACGCAGCCAAAAAACCATTTGGGCCATGTGTAATGATGAGGCCTATTCTGCGGCTTACGGGATTGCATCCAGCGCTGAAAAGGTTTTTATCAATCGGACGTCTGGTGTAGGTAGCATTGGCGTGATTGCCAGCCATATTGACCAAAGTGCCTTTGATGAAAAGCAAGGGGTTAAATACACTACCGTTTTTGCCGGCAGCCGTAAAAATGATTTAAATCCTCATGAGCCGTTAACTTCTGAATCCATGCAAACTCTGCAAAGTGAAGTCAGCAGGTTATATGAGATGTTTGTAGAGCTGGTAGCCCGTAATCGAGATCTTACAACAGAAGCCATAAAGGCTACAGAAGCTGGCCTTTATTTTGGCCTTAATGCCATCCAAACAGGGCTTGCGGACGAAATTCTCACCTTTCCTGAATGTATTCAAAAAGCAGCCTCTCAATCTTTTATAAGGACCATAGCTATGACTGAAACAGTACCGACCATTAATCCAGAAGAATTACTTACCCAAGGCAAAATCCTAGGGCGCAGTGAATATCACGCGGAAGCTTTAGAAATTTTCCGTTTATGTAAGCTCTCGAAGATGCCAGAAAAACTGGGTGATTTTATTGAGCAAAATATCCCGGTTAACGAAGCACGCGAACAGCTCATGCAGCTACTCGCTGATCGTACCGGTACTGAAATCTTGAGCACTGTGAGCCTTGAGCCAACCCCTCAAGAAAATCCGGTGATCCAAGCTGCTAAAGCTCGTAGTCACATGAAATTAACCGCATAAATGGAGGAAACCCTTATGACCGTTGCTATTGAACAAAAAAACTTAGGAGATCTTCTTAAGTTTGAAGCTCCTAATCTTTATTCCCGTGAAGAGATAACTGTAGCTCAGGGGCAAAAACTAGCCCTTGGTGCCATTATCGGCCAAGACAGTGAAACAGATTTGATTAAAGCATTAAATCCTGCTGCCACAGACGGCACACAAAATGCCCTTGGGGCTTTGATTGCTGAGGTAGATGCCAAGTAGTAACACCAAAGCCGTGATTGTGACACGCGATGCAATTCTTGCCGATCACGCCGTTGTCTGGCCAACCACCATCACGCTTGAACAAAAAATAGCTGCTATCAAGCAGCTTGAGGCACGCGGCGTCATTATTCGTAAAGGGGTATAATCTATGCAAAATCCATTCTCACATCCGGCATTTAATATGGCAGCTTTAACGGCTTCCATTAATTTATTGCCAAACACTTATGGTCGGACAGAATCATTAGGTTTATTTCCTTCTAAGTCGGTACGCTTTAGGCACATCGCTATTGAAGAGCGCAACGGCGTTTTAAGCTTGCTTCCAACAGCAAGTCCAGGTGCGCCGGGTACTGTTGGTAAACGCGACAAACGAAAAGTTAGAACATTTACTATTCCGCATATTCCCCATGATGATGTAGTTCTACCGGAAGAAGTACAGGGTATTAGAGCTTTTGGTACTGAAAATGAATTGCAAGCTATTGCGAGTGTTATTACCGATCACCTGCAATCCATGCGTAACAAACATGCCATTACCTTAGAACACCTTCGAATGAGTGCTTTGAAAGGCATTATTTTGGATGCTGATGGAACAGAGCTCGTCAACCTTTATAACGAATTTGAAATCACGCCAAAAATAGTGAGCTTTGCTTTAGGGACAGCTGGCACTGATGTTAAAAGAAAATGTATCGAAGTGCTGCGTCATGTTGAAGATAACCTACGTGGCGAATTCATGACAGGCGTTCATGCGCTAGTCAGCCCTGAGTTTTTTGATGCCTTAACCTCACACGCCAAAATCAAAGAAGCCTATGACAGGTGGCAGGAAGGGGCAGCACTGCGTAATGATATGCGTTCAGGATTTACCTTTGGTGGGATTACTTTTGAAGAATATCGTGGTCAAGCAACCGATCCTGATGGCAACGTCAGACGCTTTATTGCCCAAGATACAGCGCATTGTTTTCCGCTAGGTACTGCTGAGACTTTCTCAACTTATTTTGCACCGGCTGATTTTAACGAAACCGTGAATACCTTGGGGCAACCGCTTTATGCCAAGCAAGAGCCAAGGCGCTTTGATCGCGGTACAGATTTACATACTCAATCTAATCCGCTGCCAATGTGTTATCGTCCGGGAGTTCTGGTGAAGCTGACGGTATAAGCTATGAGTTTAACCAAAATGTTTGAGGATTGTTTTGCGCATTTAGGGAAAGAGGCAATATACCAGAGCTCTGGCGCTGCTCCTTTTCCTATTCGCGTTTTAATCAAACAACCCGATACACCTTATGAAATGGGTGATGGGCAAGTGATTGGCCATATGGCGATATTTGAAGTGGGTACCCATGAATTAGCCTTTCCTAAAGTCGGTGATCAGCTGATTATTGGAGGCAATCGCTATAAAATCTTTAGCGAGCCTCTACGTGATGCTTCTAATACAGTTTGGGAAATAACAGCTATGGTGATGGAAGGCTAATATGTCCACCTTTACCTTGGATGTTGCAACATATGGTGATATCGACCAAATCATTGCAAGGGTGTGTGGAACTGAAAGCCAAGTACAACTGGCGGCCATGCGCGCCCTCAATAAAACCGCTCTCTGGCTTAAATCCCAAAGCGTGAAAGAAATCAGCGCGCAGAAAAAACTTCAACAAAAAATTATACGTGAACGACTGAAGCTTGTTAAAGCCAGCAAAAGTTCTTTAAAAGCATTAGTGGTCGCCAGTTTTTATGGTATTAAAGCCTCGCTTTTAGGTTCCATGCGCCAAACGGCTATAGGTGCCAAAGCGGGGAAATCTCAATTTACCGGTGCCTTTGTCGCTATGATGCCCACGGGCCACCGAGGTATTTTTAAACGAAAAACAAAAAGCAGATTACCCATTCGTGAAGTCGTGCTACCGCTTGAACCTGTCGCTTCTAATATCATCAAAGGCTTTGTGGATACAGGTGCCGCAGATAAATTCATTCAATATTTTCGCCATGAACTGGGCTTTATTTTAAAGGTGAGCCTATGAACTTTTGGGAAGAGATTACATGCTGCCATTACCTCTACGTTAAAACGCGAGATAATGGAAATTCACACTTGTGAATCTTATCCGGTGATCAAAACGGCGTTATTGGCACCAGCTATTTTAGTAGAACTGGCAAGCTTTGAACCCGGCAATGATCCAGGAACCGGGGAAATTGCGCTGCGCGCTCGCTTTGAAGCAAGAATTATTGTAGATAGCACGATCCCAAATGCCGCCTTTGCCGTAAGGGCTTTGGCGAGTGAAGTTGCAAGGGTCATTCATCAAAATTCATGGGGGATGAATGTATCACCTGCTGAATTTTTAGGTGCGAGTCCTGATGGGTTTAAGCCGGACCTTGATGCCTATATGGTTTGGATCATTGAATGGGCGCATGAGATCCACCGTGGGGATTCTGTTTGGACACCAAGCGGTATTCAGCCACATACCATTTATGTGGGCATTGCTCCGGGAATCGGCGCTGCCCATGAGCCTGATTATATAGAGGTACCAAATGGAGAGTTTTAGTTTTTCTGAACTTGACCGAAAACTCGCCAATCTCATTCGCGTGGGGACTGTTAAAGAGGCCGATTACAAAAAAGCCCGTGTGCGTATTCAGATTGGCAAAATCCTCACCGATTGGCTGCCTTGGGTTACTTCTCGCGCTGGACAAGACAGAAATTGGTCAGCGCCCAGTGTGGGTGAACAGGTTGTTTTATTATCACCGTCAGGTGAAATGGCCCAAGGCGTTGTGATCCCGGCTATTTATCAAAACAAACATCCTGCCCCTAGCGATAAAGAAACAGACGTTGCCTTTGTGTTTCAAGATGGCAGCAAAGCAATTTACGACAAGAAAGAGCATCACCTTACCATCTCCTGATAACAGAAGGCAAGCTAACGCTGAATGTAGGTGAATCAAGCCTTGAGATGAGTAAAGACGGCATCAAGCTCAAAGCTAAACGAATTGATTTGAATGAATGATATGCCAGGAATCGTAAGACTTAATGATAAATGCACCGGCCATAGCTGTTATCCGCCCAGACTTTGCATTACTGCAAGCACAGATGTCTTTGTTGATAGTAAGGCCGTCCACCGCGAGCAAGATAAATGGGCCATGCATGCGTGCCCTAATACGCCGCCCCATGATGGTCTGCTCGCTAAAGGTTCAAGCACAGTTTACGCCAATGGTAAAGCGATTGCTCGTATTGGTGATCCCGTTTCTTGTGGTTCAAAAACACGTGATGGCAGTCAAACTGTTTTTGCGGGATAAATTATGCGCGGAATGAATGGAAGAAGCGGCAAAGAATTAACGGGCCTTGAGCATCTCAAGCAATCGATTGTGGATATCTTAACCACCACAATTGGTAGCCGTGTGATGCGCAGAGATTACGGTTCTAGGCTATTCGAACTTGTTGATCGCCCGACATCTGCCGGTTTTGCCGTTGAACTATATGCAGCTACGGCTGAGGCACTGCAAAAATGGGAGAATCGTTTTAAGCTCGAGCGCGTTAAAGTTGAGTCTATTAAAGAAGGTCATATTACGTTGATTTTAGAGGGGATTTATCTGCCAGATGGCAAGCCTATAACCTTAGATGGGATTGTGGTGTCATGATGCAAGATCTAACGCGCCTACAAAATCCGAATGTTATTGAGTCGCTTGAGTATGAGACGATTTTTTCGCATATGAAGCAAGAGCTGATTCGCCTTGATCCAACATTTTCAGCGCTGCTTGAAAGCGACCCGGCCATGAAGATTTTAGAAATTGCCGCCTGGCGCGAACCGCTTTTACGTCAAAGGGTCAATGATGCCGCGCGCTAATTTACTGGCTTTTGCAGCTAAATCAGATTTGGAACATTTAGCCGCTTTTTATGATGTACAGCGTAAATCAGGGGAAGATGACGAAGCTTTTAGGCGGCGTATCCAGGCGAAAATCATGGGCTGGTCAACTGCAGGAAGCCGTGAGCATTATTGTTATCATGCACTTTCAGCTGATATCCGCATCAAAGATGCGCGGGCTGAATCACCAAGCCCTGGAATGGTGAAAGTTTCGATTTTATCCCATGAAGGTGATGGCACGCCAAGCCAAGAGCTGCTAGAAAAAGCACGGTCTGTTATTTTACGTGATGATGTCAGGGTTTTAACCGATACGGTTGAGGTGGTCAGTAGCGCCATTATCCCTGTTAACCTTGAAGCTAAAATCTATCTCTATCCCGAAACACCGGAAGATATTATTGAGACAGCCAAAGCTGCTTTTATCAAAGCACTGAATGACACAAAAGGTTTGGGGTGGAACCTAACGCGCAGCTGGATTATTGCACATCTTTTTGCTCAAGGCGTACAGCGCATCGAATTGCTTAAGCCGGCTGAGGATATCGTTGTTTTAGATCATGAATGTGTGGCGCTTGATTCCATAGAGCTAACGATGGGAGGGCGTGATTGGTGATGATGTTACTGCCTCCAAGTAGTTCGCCTCAAGAACAAGCCCTTGTTGATGCTATCAGCTTTAGAGTTGATCCAGGTAAAATACGAGGGTTTAAATTTAACCCTACCGACAGTGTCCTCCCATGGTTGATCCATGAATATGGGCTGGGTGAGATTTTAGCTTGGGTTCCTGATCCAAGACGCGCGATTCAAGATGGCGTTCGGTTTCAACGGATTCGTGGTACTCCTGCTTCACTGCGCATGGCTCTAAAATGGATGAATATCGAAAATATTTATATCGAAGAAGAACCACCAGGAAAGCACTTTGCTGAATTTCAGGTGGGCATTCACGATGTACCCAATGATTTCTTTGTTGATAATGTAGTGGCCCTTGCAAAACTATCAGCACCGGCCAGATCTCGCCTGATGCGGATGTATAACGACCGCTATGATATCAGGCGATTTATGCTGGATAGCAGCGAATTCCGCTATGATATCAGGCGATTTATGCTGGATAGCAGCGAATTTGGATCGCTGCTTTCTGATTATTCAGGAGTAAAACTGTCGCCTGATGGCCCAGTATTATCTTTTGGTCGGTTTAATCCGTTTGAAGCTAAATCAGAAGAGGTTTTACTAAAATTTGCAAGCGCACGTAGGCATCACAACAGTACGTTAAGTGATGATCTTTACCGGCTAGATGTAGCTTTTATAGGTGAGACGGAGCCTCATACCCGTAATTACAACGGCATTTATGAACGCGCGCATATTTGGCAAAACCCTGATCCACTATCACCTTTCACCCCTGATTTTGAACCACCTCTACATCTTGCAAAAGCATTGATTGTTTTATCCGATAGCTGGCGGCTTGGCGATATTAACGCCTGCTTTTCCGTGCGCCTTGAGCATGAGATAGGTGCCACATTTATTTTAAGCGCTGATACTTTATCCGAACATGTTTGGCGAATAAGCTTTGAAGAAGTTTTGGAAAGCTTTGCATCAAACTACACTGAGAATCTCGATGCTGAGATCGTGCCAGACGTTAATCCTCATTTTGCAAAAGAACACTCGGACTGGTTAGCTGAAACGCTCTTATGGCCTTATTTGTCGGCAGATTCGTTAGGTGAATTGGAGCTTTTGCCTTATCAAAAACGTGACCATTTTGAACCATCTCTTTATGAAGGATGCTTGCTCTGGCATGAGCATCGTCACTTAAACCGTCCTTGGACGAATCTAGAACCAATCGTGAAACAACCCTTAACTAGAACTTGATATGTGCGTCAAAGGGTATTCATATGGCCATTTTAACCAAATCCGGCAGAGCAGCTATTGCTGCAAGCATTAACCAACAACCGATCCATCTTGCTTGGGGAACGGGTGATCCAACTTGGGAAAGCGCTCATACGGTCAATAAAATTTTTACAAGTAATCAAATTGAGCTAGATCATAAGCCGGTGAAAGATGAGTCTATTACTCAAGCTGACACAACCTTTATTGCCGGCACCGATTATAGCGTCGATAGCGTGATGGGGGTGATCACACGTTTTCCAAACGGTAATTTAGAGAATAATGCTACCGTTACGATTTCCTACACTTACGCAACGCCGCCAGAGCCAATTACCGCAAATACCCTTTTAAATGAAGTAGGTCGCAGAACCGCTGATGAAGTTTTGTTTTGTGTAGGTAATGAAGACGGAGATTTGATTACCCCAACAGGCAGATTCAAGGCATCAAGTACGCCTACGAATAATCTTTTTCTCCGCTTTACTTTTGATTTTGATAATGCCAGCAACCAAATCATCCGTGAACTTGGCGTGATGGTTGGAACCAGTCCCGCTCATCAGAACAGCTGCTACCCGAGAAACTTTTTCATTTGTTGTGACGTTTTGATGGGAGCAAATGAATACATATTTGAAGACAAATGAGGCAATGTTATGACACTTAACAGTTATTACAACCGCTATGATCCGGCTAAAAAATATGATCGCACTCTCTTTTTGGCCGGCCGTGGCCTGCAATCAGCAGAGCTCAATGAAATGCAAGATTATGCGCTGCATAACCTTAAAGGCATTGGTGATGCAATTTTTAGGGATGGTGATGTTATACGCGGCGGCACCTGTGTTGTTGCCCCTGATACCGGAAATACAACCTTGGAATCTGGGTTTATTTATTTACGCGGTGCTGTGCGCGAAATAGGGTCTACAAATTTCACCATTCCCACCAATGCAACGGTTAGAATCGGTGTGTGGTATGTGGAAAGCACCATGACTGAGCTTGAAGATCCAGGTCTTCGTGATCCGGCTATTGGTACACGCAACTATCAAGAACCCGGTGCTGCCCGTTTAAAAGCAGAGATCCCTTGGGATTTTCAGGTTGATGGAATAGCGCCTCCTACCCATGAGGGTGAATTTTATCCCATTTATGGCGTAGAAAACGGCGCATTTATCCAACATGCTCCGCCGCCCCAGTTTGATGCGGTCAATAGCGCTTTAGCCAGATATGACCGTGAATCTAACGGCTCTTATGTGGTAACCGGCATGGACGTTAGGTATCTTGACAAGGATAACGGTGAACAAGTTTTTGTCATCAATGAAGGTAAAGCCCATGTGGATGGTTTTGAGATTGAACTCGCTCATAGCCTTCGTGTTCGTTTTCCTAGTGACCCTGATATTCAAACGATTGACTCAGAACCTCATACCTTTCAGCCAGATGCTCAAGGGGTCATGGATCTCGTACTTAATGAAAATCCTGCCCATCAAGTTCTAGATGTGGATGTGACGATCCAGAAAACCATTACGATGACCCATGGTTCGTATACAGGGGTGATGGATCCTATTCCAGATACGGCTGTCCTTGAAATTATGCAAATTAAACAAGGAACAACCATTTACGTGAATGGGACTGATTATCGTTTGCGTTCCGGCGATGTGGATTGGTCTTTATCCGGTGCTGAGCCTGCTCCTGGCAGTTCTTATGAAATTACGTATCGCTATCGTAGCCGTATTACACCAACAGATATCACTGAAGATGGTTTTAAGATAGGAGGAGCGGTAACTGGTACCCTCGTTTTAGTGGATTATAGCTGGATGATGCCGTGCTATGATTTGATCACCATCGATGCCAAAGGTGTCGTCAGGCGCATTAAAGGACTTGCTCCCCCTTGGAGGCCATCTGTTCCTAAAGCGCCCAGCGGGCAACTCGCTTTAGCTTACGTCTATCAAAATTGGCGCAGCGCTACAAAACCTGATGTTTTTAATAATGCTATTCACGCTATTCCTATGAGTGACATTGAGGCTATGCGTTCAAGCATTAATGATCTTTATGATTTGATTGCTCAAGAGCGCCTGCGTAACGATGCCAATAGCCGTGAACCTGCTGCTAAAAAGGGTATTTTTGTTGATCCCTTTTTTGATGATGACATGCGCGATCAGGGGATTAACCAAACCGCTGCAATTGTGGATAGGGAGCTTGTACTTCCGATCGGTGGCAATATAGCTGATGCAGGTAAAGGTGTTGATCCATGGCTTTTACCTTATGTTTTAGAGCCAGTTTTAGAGCCAGTTTTAGAGCAGCTTCTTCAAACCGTAGAAATGAAAATCAACCCATATCATGCATTTGCGCCTATTCCGGCGAAAGTTGCCATTAATCTCAATGTGGATCGTTGGACTGAAGTTGAAACCACATGGTCAAGCCCCATCACGCAAAGGTTTAGTGTGCTTTCAAGCCCGGTCACCCGTCAGGTTGTCGTTGGTGGTGGCGTTTTATCCAGAGTAACCTCCAGCACGACTCAAAATGTCTCGATCGGTACTCAAATGAGTCAAACTAACGAATTGCTCTCAAGCACAAGTCGTGAAGCCGCTTTTATGCGCCAAGCAACACAAACCTTTGAGTTAGATGGATTTGCGCCTGGTGAACAACTTCGGTTGGTGTTTGACGGTATTAACGTTGAACCGGTTAGTTTATAGGAGGAATTATGCCACTTATTGCAGATAACAGCGGAAAAATCAAAGGCAAATTTACCGTTCCCGCCAATGTTCCGGCCGGTACAAAGCTTGTGCAGTTTATCGGAAACCAAGGTAGTTATGGTGAAGCTACTTATACAGGGCGCGGTATTATTACGACCGAAGAACGCAGACGCGTTACGGTCATTACCGATATCAGACGCAATGAAACCACCGTTGTCCTAACCCGTTTTGATCCACTTGCTCAAACCTTTACCTTAAGCGAAAGCCGCCATATTGGAGGCATTGATCTATGGTTTAGCAATCGTGGCGCTAAAAGAGTGGTCGTGCAAATTCGTGATACCAGCCTTGGTATGCCAACCCAAACGGTTTTAGCTGAAGGCGATATCATGCCATCTTCAATCAACATCAATGGCACTTCTACTCAAATAACTTGGCAGCCTGTTTGGCTTGAGGCTGGTCATGAATATGCCATTGTATTGTTGACCGATGATGGCGATGCTGCAGTGCGTGTTGCAGAGCTCGGAAAATATGATGCAACCCATGCCAGATGGGTGACAAGCCAGCCTTATCAGGTAGGCGTACTTCTTTCATCAAGTAATGCCAGCACCTGGACGCCCCATCAAAATCGTGATCTCACTTTTAGGTTACTCGGTGCGCGTTTTACAGAAAATACAAGAACAGTGGATTTAGGCTCTGTGACAGCCACTAGCGCTTCCGATTTGATTACTCTTGCAAATGTGGAACGTGTTGCCTCTGACACCGACGTGCAATTTACGCTAACAGAGCAAGACAGTACGGAACATAAATTATCTGATGATCTGCCAATTGCTTTGCGGGCCCGCGTCACCGGTCCTTTGAGTGTTAAAGCTTTACTCAGCGGTTCAGCACTCAGAAGCCCAGTGCTTTACCCTGGCATTCAAATTGTTCTAGGCAACATGTCTGAAACAGCAGATTACATCACAAGAGCTATTACGGCGGGCAACAACAGTAAAGTAAGCATCACCTATGAAGCGCTGATGACCGGCACTGCTGATGTTAAGGTCTATATCCAAAAAGCAGACGGCACTTGGCAGTTGGTGGATTTAACAACCGGAAAAGCCGTAGGCGATAGCTGGGTGGAACGCACCCATATTCTTTCAAGTTTTAGCGCCACTGAAACCAGAGTTAAATTGGTTTTAAGCGGCAATATTCTTTATCGCCCTAAAGTACGCTCTTTACGTGTTGTGATTACCTGATATGCCAAATGATCTGAGCCCAAGGGGCTATAAGCTGCCCCATCCAAATAACATCGCATCCCAAGATGTGGTTCGCATTCGCGATACTATTGTTGCTGTGGATGCGGACGTTTCATCACGAGAAGCTGAACATAAGAAATTAAAGGAGGCGTTTGACCGCTTCACCTTTGAAACTTTTTTGAATTTGTGGAGCAACCATGACAATAGCTAAAGAAGCTGTATATGCGCTTCATCAGCGCCTCAAAGATTTGTCGATCGATGCACCGGCTGATCAACTGGCTTATCTTGCAAAAGCGCTAGAATCCATTGCAGGCCAAAGCACGGTTTATGACATTGTCAATATGTCTGATGAAAAACTGCAGGAGCTTTTAGAGGCAGTAAATAGCCATTTGGCAGACTTAAATGCCAGCAAAGTAAACTCTCTTGCAGCCATTGATACCGCTAAAACCGGTTCTTTAGATGCTATTAATACGCTTAAAGCAAGCTCGTTGAGTTCACTGCAGACAGCAACTACTGGGCATTTGTCGTTACTGGATACCCGCAAAGATACAAATATCACCGCTATTGAAAGCACAGGCCAAACACAGCTTCAAACACTCACAGGACTTGTCAGTAACTTTGAATCGATTAATGACGTTCCAAATGGCTCATCGATTATGAATGAAGTTGCTAAGCGTAATATGATTGAACCAGGATCATTACCATTCCTCTTTGGTATTTTAAGCCGTCAAAACGATTACTGGGGCTATGGTGATTTAACCTCACAACTTGGTGTTTGGTATAACAACGTGGCAAATGCTGACAACATGCTTCAGCTTTTGGCGGGAACCCATGCGTATAGCACTAGTTATGCAGGATTTTACAGACCGCCTCAGCTCTATTTTTTGCAGGGCAGGAACGGGATGTTTATCCATAAGGAAATGTACGTCAAATACAGTGTATCCAGTAATGAGTATACTTATCCTTATGCAGCGCTTGGGGTTGTTTTTGTAAAAAACACGACCAATGCTGATATTACCAGAACTTTCTATTGTGGTGGATCATCCTATTGGTCCTCAGGATACGAAGGCTTAGGCGTGTTTGTTTGTACACCAAATAACGTAAATGCCAATAAATCTGCTATTAGCAGCGTCACATGGACAAATATTTAAATTATGCTGCAAGTACAGCCAACATTGCTTCATCTGCGAATGTATTGATTCCTGCAGGCAAAACGGTCGCTATCCTGCTTTATAGCTCTTCCTATTACTATACCACTTACTATAACTACTACACCCAATTTATGCATTGGTACATCTACAACTTCAAAAGCAGTTTTCTAACAACGGGGTTAGAAGTGGATGTTGACCGAACGCTTAGAGCCTGGCAGTGCCGAGGCTTTCAATACTCTTATGAACTTTGGAAATGAGGTTTATTTATGCCAATTTATTTACGATTTGAAAATGGAATGCAGGTTGAAACAACAACCTTGCCTAAAAAGCCCGAAGGGACTGGATGGCTCAAAGCGCCTTCTGAGTTTGACTGGGAAAAACGCTATAAGCTTCTTGAAGACAATACGGTTGCTGAATGCTCTTCTGACGAAATGCAAGGCGATCTTCTGAAAAATGCCAAACTTGCAGCCACCGAGACTGTAAGGTTTATTTTGAATAATCACAGACGCTCTTTTGCCGGCTATTCTCATGAGAAATCACGCTCTTACGATATCCAAGAAAAAACAGCAAAAAGTATTATCGCCGCTGTTAAAAACAATCAAACACCCGATGAAAAAGATGTTGAGCTTATTGCTCCACTCGCGGAGCTTCGCTCTATCTCAGTAGGCGATATGGCCCAACTTATTTTGACCAAATCTAGAAAAGCTGATCGAGCCATTGCACGCTGTGAAAATATTGAAGACCGCGCTCAACGAAAAATAGAAACGTGCACACCCCTTGATGAACTTAAAACGTTTATGGATGGTTTTGAGCAAGACGTCCAAACCAATTTGAGCAAATTATAGGAGGAAGCTATGGCCGAACAATTTTTACATGGTGTTGAAGTTGCTGAAATCTCAAGCGGACCTCGTACCATACGTACCACCAAATCTTCTGTCATAGGTTTAATCGGTACTGCTCCTGATGCTGATAATACCGTTTTTCCATTGAATAAGCCCGTATTGATTGTGGGTTCTCGTAGAGAAGCCGCTAAACTCGGCGCTACAGGAACACTCCCCATGGCGATTAATGGTATTTTTGATCAAATCGGGGCAATGGTTATTGTCGTCCGTGTAGAAGAGGGTGAAGATGAAGCAGAAACGATTGCCAATATCATTGGTGGCGTTGATGCACAAACAGGCGACTACAAAGGCGTTCAAGCATTTTTAAGTGCTGAAAGTATCGTGCATAGCGCACCTCGTATTTTGATTGCGCCCGGCTTTACGCACCAAAGACCCAATAATCAAGCCAATCCTGTTATCAGTAGCATGCTGGCTATTGCAGACAGATTGCGTGCCGTCATTATTGCCGATGGACCGAATACCAATGATCAAGATGCCATTACCTGGCGCAAAGATTTTGGCCATGCGCGTGTTTATGTGGTTAATCCATGGGTGAAGATTTTTACGGGTCACGAAGAAGTCGTGCCGCCAAGCCCTTATGTAGCAGGCCTAATTGCCCGCAGCGATAATGAAAATGGTTTTTGGTGGTCACCGTCTAATCAGGAAATATACGGCATCGTTGGCACCGCAAGACCTGTTGATTTTACTTTAGGGGGATACCAATTGCCGAGCAAATTTTCTGAACGAAAATGAAGTCACCGCGATTATTCGCCAAGAAGGCTATCGACTTTGGGGTAATAGAAGTTGCTCTAGTGATCCAAAATGGGCGTTTTTATCGGTACGCAGAACTGCTGATTTAATTAATGACAGTTTACTGCGTGCTCATCTTTGGGCTGTGGACCGCAATATTACAAGAACTTATTTGGATGATGTGGTGGAAAGTGTTAATGCCTATCTGGCTCATCTAAAAGCTCTTGGAGCTATTTTGGGCGGGCAGTGTTATCCCGATCCAGAGCTCAATACGCCTGCGAACATTACGCAAGGTAAAGTCTATTTCGACTTTGATTTCACGCCGCCTTATCCAGCAGAGCGGATCGTCTTTCGCTCCCATTTGATTAACGATTATATTAAGGAGCTGATCTAATGTTGCCAAAAATTCTTAAAAACTTTAACGCTTTTGTTGATGGTCGTGGTTATGCCGGACGTATTGATGAAATCAGTCTGCCAAAGCTTTTCATTAAAACTGAGGAATACCGTGCGGGTGGCATGGATATTCCCGTTGCCATTGATATGGGCATGGAAAAACTGGAAGCCGAGCTCACATTTTCTGAGTATGATCCAGAGTTATTTCGCTTATTTGGACTTGTAGACGGTAATGCTGTTTCACTGACTCTTCGTGGCGGACTGCAAGGCAGCGGTGACGCTGAAGCTGTGGTGGTGAATTTACGGGGTCAATTTAAGGAGTTTGATCCAGGTAATTGGAAACCGGCGGACAAAGCAACGCTTAAATATACCGTATCCATCCGCTATTACAAATTAACCATTGATCGCCGCGAACTGATTGAAATAAACACCAATGGGAGGTTACGACGAGACATGCCGAGAAGAACGAACGTTCAGCAGCTTACAGAGGAGGACTTTGATGAGAATATTTTAAATTACAATACGACACCAAGAAAATCCCTTGGCTGGAAAACACCACTAGAGATTTTTAATAAAAATTTAGCTCGCGTTGCACTTCAAACTTGAATGTGGCCTCGCAGCAACAAAGCCCAAGCGAGCGAAGTTCCTTAAAGGGTGGAGCTTATGCATAAACTTTAATATTGGAGAGAATCTATGAAACCAGGCATTAAAACCACTGAATTTTGGGCAACCTTAATCGGGAGCATTGCTGTTGCAGGTGCATCAGAATTGGGACTTAACCTTAACGAAGCCTCAGTCGCCAGCATCGCAGCCATGGTGATTACCTATGTGGTAGGTCGCGTGATGAATAAAAACACGCAGGCCAAAATTGATCAAAAGTCTTGAAACGTGATGCCGCTTTGGATATCAGCATTGCTGCAAGCTTTGCGCGATCTAATGCAGCCATTTTTAGCGTATATGCTGGGCAAAGAGCAACTAAGACGCAAGCAAGCAGAAGAAAATTTAGAGCTTCAGGAATCTTATGAAAAACTGGATGAACAAAATAAATCTTATCGTGATCGGGGTAAGTCTGGTCTGCTTGAGCGGCTGCGCAAGCGTAGGAATGCAGAGGCAAAGTAGCTGTCCAGCTTATCCCCGTTACACCCAAGAAGAATGGCGTAAGATCGAGCAGTCAGTGGCCGAACTGCCTGAGCAAAGCTCGCTGATCCCAGCGCTGCAAGACTACATGGATTTGCTGGATAAGCTAAAACTTTGCCATGGGGATTAGATAATCTGCCCTGTTGCCTCACGAATGAGCTGATCCCACTTGTGAAAAATAAGGTCGGGATGAAAACGCTCAGCGACGGTTTTTGCTTCCTCACCAAGATGCCCTCTAGTGTTTGGGTCACAGACCAACTCTTCCATCAGCGCCGCTAATTTAAGAACATCTCCCACGGGAAAAAGGCGTCCATCCATGCCGTCTCTGACAATATCTATGTTTCCAGAGCAGTTTGATGCAATGACGGGAAGGCCTGCCGACATGGCCTCAGCTAACGCATTGGGAAAGCCTTCGTATAAAGAGGGGAACACAAATAAATCAGCCTCCACAAGTTTTTGATGAATCTCCTGTGTTGCACCGGGTAATGAGACTCTTTCCTGAAGATTTAAAGAGTTGATGAGGCTTTGCAGATGCTCTCGCTCATTACCTTCCCCATAAATCGTAAGACGCAGATGCGGATAATTTGAATAAAGTCGTGCAAAGGCTTGGATGAGGGTATCAAACCCCTTAAACGGACATAGCCTTCCCACAGAGATGATGTGCTTTGCTTGATCGAGCGCAGTGATTTTCTGCAAAGAAGGCTTTTTAACAGCATTAGGAATGACCAAAAGATTGCGTAAATTCTTAAAAAAATCAGCTGCCGATTGCGTTTGTACCACCACTCGAAAAGCTTTTGGATATAAAATGGTCCTCAAACCTTGATAAAGAGAAGGAATCTTATGGTAAAGGGGTGCGTACGCTCTGACACAATCACAGGAGTTTTAAGCCCCACACTTGCCAGAAGGGCAGTGAGGTTCATCACATCCACAAAAGAAAGCACCACATCTGGATTAAGGGTTTTCACCGTCTTCCTTAAACAAAAAACGCGCCTGAGGATATTTCCAAGGCGCGTAAAAAAAAGGATTCATTTTGAGTTTGATCAAGTTGGATCAAACGGACCTTTGAATCTAGAGGATAAAAAGGCTTTGTATCCGGTGATGCCAAGGTAACAAGCGTTACTTGATGCCCCTTTGACACCCAATAATTGGCAAGGTCCGATAAAATTCGCTCCGCCCCGCCAGAGTTGAGGGACGATATGATAAGGGCAAGGTGCATGTTTTGAATTCTAAACGTTTTCTAAAATACTTTTTATCTGTTTGCCAACAGCAGAAATTGAATACCTATGTCTTATATTTGACGGAACCTTTTTAGACTTATTTTTAGAAAACTCTTCAATCATTTGCATGAGCTTATTGGGAATATCTGAGACATCTCTCGAATCAGCGACAAGAAAACCCATCTCCTCAATGAGTTTTTGAGATGTGCCAGGCGGGGTAATTCCAAAAATAGGTTTATTAGCACCTATATAATCAATCAGCTTGCTCGGAAGAAATGGACTTTTTTCTGTAGGAGCATCAATGATAAGAAGAATATCAGCTGAATGCATGAGTTCTAAAGATTTTATGTAACTTACGGCAGGATAAGTAAAAACAGTATCTTCTAGCTTAAAAAAACTAATTATATCTTTGATCGACTTTGCCTCAGAGCCAATAAACTCTACACGAAGTTGTGCGCGCTGTTCGTGGGATAGCAGCTTTAATGCTTTCAAAAAGCTGTCAGGCTGCCTGTTGCCATAAAAATTTCCGATATAACGGAGTATAATTTTTTCATTTGTATGGTCTGATTGATGAAAGTATAAAGCTTGATTAAAGATATGTGGCAAACAAATGGATTTCTTGCGCACTTCTTCTGAGTAATACTTTGTCACAAGATCAATGGTTTCTTGTGACGTAAAAATTAGACGATCCGCACTTTTTAAAACACTATCTTGGTAGTATTTATTTATCCATTTTGTCCAAGCATTATAATCATTGAAAATATTATCTACCCATGGGTCACTAAAATGAGCCAACCATTTGATATGAGGAAACTTCCGTTTCAGCTTTAATCCTGCAATGTGCGTTGACATGGGGTGACCAAAAGTAATAATCACATCAGGCGATGAATCGTCAATTAAAACGCGTGCTTTTCTAAAAAGATCGAAATGCCATAGATACTGAAAATCAGGTAAAATCTCTTTTTTGATACGGTGTCCTTTAGAGCGCTCAATAATTTTTGTAAAATTTGACTTTGGCGCATAAACGACGTTATCAAGAGGAGTAAAACTTAAAAGAGAAGGATCACCCTCATTTTCAGGTTCTGATGTCACAACGGTAATATTGAAATCTTTGCGCAAATACTGCACCAGATGACTGATTTGTACGGACCTTGGAAACTTTTGAGGTGGATAACAATATGTTAATAATAAAATATTTAAGCGTTCCATTTATTTATCCATCTACTTAACACAATAAGGTTCCATACTTGATGAGCGATGTGTAAGTCTCCATCTTTAAGCTTTTGCAACAAAGAGCTTAATTCATCTTTGTGAAAAAAAGTTTCTAGAGATTTTGACTCCAGGTTTTCTTTTGCAAAATCGAAAAGATCTGACTGAATCCACTTATAGGCAGGTACAGGGAACCCTTGTTTAGGGCGAGTAATAATCTCTTTTGGAATTCTTTTTTCTGCAAAAGACCTTAAAATTCGTTTCGTTGTAAATCTACGAGCTAAAGATCCGACCTTCCATTCCAAGGGAAGTGTTGCACACCATTCCACAAGTTTATGATCTAAAAAGGGTACACGTAATTCCAAAGATGTTGCCATACTCATTTTGTCAGCCTTCATCAACAAATCTTCAACGAGCCAGCTTTGGCAATAAGCCTGTTGGAGCTGGTCAATAGGTTCTCTTGATCGGCTTTTTCTATAGAGATCTTTGATGTATTCTCTTGAAGACTTTTGTGCAGAGAAAAGGCAAAGTTTTTTCTTTTCGTCCTCAGAGAAAATATTGGTCATATACGTGGCATTTTCCTTAAGGAAACTTATATAACCAGAAGTTGAAAGATTTTGAAGGATTGCAAAAGGTAAGCGTTTCAAAACACAAGATGGCAGAAAATTTAAAAGCTTTAGATATGATAATTTCTTTGCAAGAACATCTAAATTATATCCTGCTAATGTCTCATCCGCCCCTTCACCAGAAAGGACAACTTTTACATGTTTGGATGCTAATTTTGAGACAAAATAAAGAGGAATAGATGCTAAATCTGCAAGCGGCTCGTCCGCATACCAAACAAATTCGTCAATAAAGTCAGTAAATTGGTTTTGGGAAATAATAACTTCATGATGGTTTGAACCAATGTACTCAGCCATTTTTTTTGCGTAAGGCAGTTCATTAAATTGTCCGCCATCTTCAAATCCAATGGAAAAGGTGTGAAAATTTTTGTGCCCTAATTCAACAGCCGCCGCTGCAACACAACTGGAATCAAGACCACCACTTAAGAGAATCCCAACCGGCACATCCGAGGCGAGCAAGCGCTTTTCAACGGCTTCTAAGAAAAGGGTTTCGAATTCTTTTTCGTAATCTCTGGTTTTAACAGATTTTTCTGAGCAGAAATTAATTTCCCAGTATTTTGAAATCGTAGATGTATGCGCAGTTAGATCATACTCTAAATAATGCCCTGGCTCTAATTTACAAACATTCTCCCAAATAGTCTCTGGGAATGGTACGTAGCGTAGCGTTAAATAATGCCACAATGACTGTTTATTAAGTTCAGGCTTTTGTGGGAGGGCTTCCAGAATTGACTTTATTTCGCTTCCAAATACAAAACTCTTTTGATCGTGATAATAGTATAAAGGTTTGACGCCTAATCGATCCCGGATAAGAAAAACTTTTTGAATACCTGGGTCATAAAGACAGATCCCGAACATTCCTTCAAAATCATGAATTGCGGCAATTCCCTTTTGAAGATAAAGCTGTAAAATAACTTCTGTATCACAGTGGGTATGAAATTTTATACCACTTGTTTCTAATGAAGCTCTGATTTTTTTAAAATTATAAATTTCGCCATTAAAAACGATACCAACACCTGACTCTTTATCCCAAATAGGTTGATCACCACCTGCAATATCGATGATACTAAGGCGCTGCATGCCAAAGGCAAAACCATTACGAGACCAATATCCATTCGAATCAGGACCACGATGCTCTATGACAGATAGCATTTTTTGAATAAGCTCTGTTCCTAGAGCTTGATCAAAACTCCCAACAATCCCTGCTATGCCGCACATAATCTACAGATTCTTTGTGCCATGAAACCACAAGCTCCACCCCCACCTACGGGCAAGAGCTTTAATGATTGGTTTAGGGATAAAAGCACTTACCACAGGTGTCATTAGTTTTAAGACACAATCAAGATCTGTTCCAAGAATACGAACGTCTGCATCCTTGCTAAATGGACTTAACAATTCAAGGCCTTCTTTTTTTGTTACTGGCCATGTATGAGGGTTTCCCTCTTCACGATGCCCATCACCGTAGCGGCTATTTAGCTCTAATGGTGTGAGAAATTTTGACTCTCTATGTAAAAAGCCCTCAACATAATCTGTCATGTACCATTGATAAAAGCTTTTACGGTTATAAAGCATAATACCAAACCCACCACCGGGTTTGAGCACACGAAAAAGTTCTTTGATGGAAAGCTCAAGATTAGGTGAGTGATGAAGCACGCCCCAAGACCAAACATAATCAAAGGAATTATCCTCAAAAGGAAGATTATTAGCATCTTCTAAACGGATATCTGCCTTAAGATCATGCAGTTCAAATCGTCTCTTAGTTTGCTCAATTGAAGTTGGATTAAGGTCAACACCTGTGCAATTTGCACCATTTTTAGCCCAATTCATAAGCATTGTTCCAAGACCACACCCAATTTCTAAAACTTTTTTCCCCTCATAGTGATCATAGGGAAAAAGCTTATCAAAGGGTCTTTTGTTATGAAGCGGCTTATTCCAACCATAGAACTCTTGATCAATACGATCAAAAAACTCACGCGTTCCCATCTCATAGGAACCCTCTTTAAAAGCAGTTTGACCATGGGTTTCCCCATACGTCATTGGATTTTCAGCCCACCAATTTTGAATATTTTTTTTAGTATCAATCATGATTTGAAACCTCTAAACTTATCTTTGGTGGCTACGAAAGCTCCATAAAATAGCACAAAAGGCGTTAAAAGTATTTCGGGTAAAAACGTCATCTCGAGAAAACGACGAAGCAAAAGCATTCTTCGAACAGATGGTGTAAACTCAAATACTCTTCTTCTCCCATTCAAAACTTCAACTTCGTGCTTATGAATAAGCCTACTTTCAATTTTTCTCCAGCCAAGACCAATTGAATCAGGATATAATAAGATGATTTTCCCAGGTGAACGTGTCTGATTTATATCTACGATCTCAGCATCAGGAAATTTTTCACGCAACAGATCTAGCATATATTCCTTTGATCTCGGGTTAGATCGGTGACAGACAATTCGATAAAGCTTTTGCGGCATCCACCAAGGTTTAATGTTGAAAAAAGAATCATCAAAAAGTGCGTATGTGTTCATATGTTTTCTCAAGAAGTTGAGTATAGTTTACATTTTGAGCGGTCTTTAAAAGCAAAGCCATGGCTTCAAAAAACTCTGGTTTGTCGTGAATATGGCTTGGATCTCCATAAATATTAATTAGTGTTGGGTATTTACTTGTAAAATGTGCAAGTTCTTGCGCTTCTTTTGTATATTCAGAAGGTAACTTTGTTCGATCGGGAGCTGCAAAATAGGCCCATGTATCCATAATATTTAAAGGCTCTGAATATATTCCTGTAACCGGAATTTCAATAATCCCGTCTTTTTTAAATAAAGGGCCATGCTGATATGCAATCAAAGGGCTTGTTGATGTTGAAAATCTGTAGCTCAATTCATTCAAAATGCTATACAAAAATTTAAGATCTTCACGCTTTTGAAATGTTCCAAAGTGAGGTGTTCGCCATCCTTTGGCTGTGATACCTAAAACATCTTGTAATGTTTGATGGCCTAAAAGAATATCCTTTCTTAACTCTTCTTGCGACTGTTGATCATAGAAAAAACAACTTGCATGCCTTTTATGCTTTTTGTCAAAATACGTATGTTCTCGTCCGCCATGATTAATAAACTCAGCGCCTTTTTCATGAATTTTGCGGTAAACTTTTTCGCCTTTTTTTAAAAGCTCTCCAGGAACAGCATAAACAGGTGTAATGCCTATATCTAAAAGCTTTGAATGTACTTCACATGCAACTGAAACGTCTTCTTCAGTATCGCAGTCAAACGAGAGAATAAGATAAGACTGGGGCAATATCTTCTTTGCTTTGCGGGCATAAATCCTCCACATCCATTCGGGATTGATTCGGTTTATGACTTTGTAGAGAGTGGATGGAGGCATAACTAGATAGCTTTTTGTAATTTCTGTAACATATCCTGTTTTCCCACGAAAGGATAGAAGTGTGCAGCATCAAAGAAATTGTCCAAAGAAGTCGTTAAATTTGTATCATTATTAAAATCTATAACCTTTCCAAATATCGATTGAATTTCGGAAATCCACCTTTTGTAGGAGTACATGCCAGTTAGAGATATTTGATGGTTTTGTAGGGACTTATGAATGGGACATATAAAAACTATAAACCTTGTATTCGGAAAAGAGGACTTAATATTTTTGAGTTGCTGAAGATAAGTGTCAGAGTATTTATAGTTCTTAAGATTATACGCAGAATAATAATCAAGTGTTTGTTTTATGGCTTCTCCACTAAGGGGACGGTGTGTTCGTCTATATTTGATAAACTCTCTGTCGTAGTAATCCTCGGGTTTGCTGAATAATATGCTAAGGGAAGTATGGGCGACTTTTACCTTTATGTACTCTAAGGCTTTCATTAAGGAAGATGTAGCAAAATCCAAAGTTTCTTCAGTACAGAAAATTGAGGTGTTATTAAGATTGGTTGCATGAAAATCCAAAGACAAGTATATAGTTTCAGGATTCCCCTGTGTTTGGGCGAAAAACTGAAGATATGGGAGGTACTCATTAATAGAAATACCACTGACAGAAAAGTTAAAAGTTTTGTGATTTGAGGGGCTTGCAATATCAAGGTAAGAGCTTCGTGAAGAGCCAATTAGCACAGAACGAAACTGATTTTTATGAGAGTATAAATATGAAGCTTTTATTTTCCTTTCGTTCCCCGACAATACGTAAGGTGTTTTATCAATTTCATAGAAATTATAAGGATCCACATATAAGTTGGTAATGCCACAAAGCACACCTAAGACCGTGAGCAGTGCAAACAGTAATAGGCTAAGTCCCTTATACGTATTAAAATTGGAAGTATATAAACTCACTCAAGTCATCCATTTTATATAAGCAGACTAAGAACGTTAAAAATAAGGAAATTAATATCCACATTCGGGGATTTCCGTGTTTCTCTACGGTTTCTTGAGAATTTGGAAAGAAGAAAGCGATGACTGCGCACATTGCAATAAAAGCAATCTCCGACTTTCCAAAAAAATATGGCATAGGAGATACAGGGAAAGGAAGTTTTTGCTCAAGGTTTTTCCAACCATCAGGAATTATAAATAACTCTTGAACATTAAAGAGATATTTGTAGTATGAAATTGCTGCGCTCAGGCTTTCACTTCGAAATAAGACCCAACCCAAAAGAACGAGAAAAAATGTAAAGCCTACTTTACCCCCCCCCATTGACCTTGAGATTTTTCGTGTGGAAGATAGCAAGTGATTTGCGACCAAAAGTAACCCGTGGTACAAACCCCAGAATAAAAATGTCCAGTTGGCACCGTGCCACATACCGCCAATGGCCATGGTGATTATAAGATTTGCGTGTCGCCTTAGTTTTCCCTTTCTGTTGCCACCCAAAGGTATATAAAGATAGTCTCTTAAAAATGCGGATAGAGACATATGCCAACGACGCCAAAATTCTATGATGTTGAATGCTTTGTAGGGAGATGCAAAGTTTTTGGGAAGATCAAAATTGAAAAATTTCGATATCCCAATGGCCATGTCCGAGTAACCAGAAAAATCAAAATATAATTGAAAGCTATAAGCTAGAATCCCACACCAGCATTCAAGAGGATATACATGCTCTCCTTGCGCAACTGCTTGGAATACTGGTTTGACGTAGGGAATCAAATTATCTGCTAGTAAAATTTTTTTTGAAAGACCAGTAACGAAAAAGATCAATCCTTGGAAAATATTCTTGTAATCAGTTCGGTAGAGGGTTTTATCTGCAAACTGTGCAAGCATGTCTTTGTGGTGCAGAATAGGTCCTGCAATTAAATGCGGAAAATAAGTTACGAATAGGAAGTAAGAGATAAAGCTTTTGTCTTTGTGGGCTTTGCCATTCCAGGTATCAACAAGATAGGCAATTTGTGTGAATGTATAAAAAGATATCCCAAGAGGGATAATATCATTCCAATGGATGCTTGTGATTTTGAGCGTGTGTATAAACACAAGGTCATAATACTTAAAGAAGAAAATTAGAGAAAGATTAAAAACAACGCCTGAAATGAGCCATACTTTTTTTCTTGTTCTATCTATTACTGATCCAAGAAGATAATTTGCTGTAATTGAAATGAGCATCAGGGGAAGATACTCGAGCGCCATAAAACTATAGAAAACAATGGAAGCCAGACACAACACAAGCTTAGGCACGATCTGATTGAAACATACAGAAAATCTATACATTCCAGTCAATATGGGCATAAAAACGTATATAAAAATGTATGAGTTAAAGAGCACTTTTCAACACTTGTTTTATCCGTCCTGCCGCCTTCCCATCCCATAGAGGAGGTATAGATCCTGTTTGGGGGTGTTTTATTTTCTCTAAAAGATTATCCACCGAAACGAGCTGATTCGATCCCATCGTGACAGTAATAGGGCGTTCAGTTGTGTTTCTCATAGTAAAACAAGGAATACCAAGGTATGTTGTTTCCTCTTGGATGCCTCCTGAATCTGAAATAACAGACGAAGAATTGGAAACAAGACTCATAAAATCTACATACCCCAACGGTTCGCATAAGGTTATGTTTTGAGGTAAAGGGTGTATAACATCAAGATTTTTTCGTGTGCGTGGATGAACAGGAAAAATAATAGGCAGATCAATTTGCTCTACCGTATTGAGGATACTTTCTAATGTCTCTTTGACATCTACGTTTACAGGGCGATGAAGAGTTAAAATAATATACTCTTTTTTTTTCAGACCAAAAGTTTTATACGCATCAGATTTTTCAATTTTTTCTTTCATCATACAGTAGGTATCAATCATAATATTTCCAACTAAATAAATGTGTTCAGGATTGATGCCCTCTTTCTTTAAGTTCTCATCGGCGTCTTCTGAAGTTGTCCAGAAACAATCAGAGATTGAATCTGTCACAACACGATTGATTTCCTCTGGCATTGTTCTATCAAAACTACGTAGACCTGCTTCTAAATGGGCAACAGGTAAATGAATTTTCTTAGCGGCAATGGAACATGCCAATGTCGCATTTACATCGCCAACCACCACAACAAGATCAGGCCTGCTTTTTTCTAAACATAATTTTTCATAAGCTATCATCGTTTGAGCTGTTTGTTCGGCGTGCGTTCCACTTCCCCCCCCAAGATAATGATTAGCAGACGGCAATCCAAAATCATCAAAAAAAGATTGAGACATTTGATAATCATAATGCTGTCCCGTGTGGACAATTTCAGGCACACACCATGGTTCATTTTTAAGTGCATGATAAAGCGGTGCAATTTTCATAAAATTAGGGCGCGCTGCACATATGAGATGGATGGTTTTCATGAAATAATGTAATTTTTGTGAAGATTCATAAGTTTTAACTCGGTTACTTCAGGTGACCAATGATTTTTTGCATAAGCATGAGAGTGTTGTGCTAGCTGCTTACGTTTTTTATGGTGAAAAGAGAGTAATAAAATTGCTTTTTTGTAAGATTCAGGAGTATCTTCCACGAGATAAAATCCAGCAGCACAAAGTTCCTCAGCTGGATTGTTATTTCTATCATTTACAATAACAGGAAGACCCACCAGGGCTGCTTCTATACACGTTTTACTAATTTCATAATTTATAGAATGATACACGTAAATATCAGATTGCTGCATAATTTCTAGAATTTTAGAATTCTCTAAACTTCGTATAAAAGTAACTCGGTGCTGACATCCCAATTGATCTACTAATTGTTTCAAAGAATCATGCAAATCACCATCTCCAATCAGCGTAAGCTGAACACCTTCTAAGGAGGAAATAGCATTAATAATCGATGTAGGGTCTTTTTGAAGATAAGTTTGTCTTCCCACACAAAGAAGCTTCAAAGCCCCCTGAATATCATAATATTGCTTTTCTATTGCATTCATTCCAACAACATTGTGAATGATAGAGTAATTTTTGACATTATTTTTTTTTAAGTAAGGTTCGATGGGGGTATAAACTGCAATAACGTGATCTAACTTTTTTAAGCAATACCTCTCTAGCTTGCCTTGAAACAAGCCTATAACTCTATCTTTCCACGTTTTTGCAAGTCGTCCACGTAAATAGTCAACATCAGGATTTCCATGCAAACTGGTGATGCACGCAACACCTAGAGTTTTCTTCATCATAATCCCCAAAAATGTATTGAGATGAAGACCATAGCAACGTATTAAATGGGGGGTTATTTTTTTTGCTAGCTCTATGGCACCATCAGACCACGTCTTCATTAAAAATGGATGCCATCCCAAAGTTCTTTTAAAAAAACCATCCGGCTCAGGGTAATTATAGAAAAAAAGCTTCGCATCCCCAACCATAGGCTGTACTAACCGTGGATCTGGCCGATCATCATTCGTCATCATGATATGCACTTCATCAAAAAGATTTCCTGGATTATAATATCGCGGAATAACTTCACCTTTTTTAACCCAAGCAGAAATATAATCCGAAGATATAATAAGAAGTCTTTTATTCATTTTTTAGCCATTATATCAATAGAATGAGTAAAAGGATGAGTTTTCAAAAAGAAAATCATTTTATTTAACAAGCCAATTAAACGATATTTTTTACAGAATTCAACTACTCTATTGATATGAGATGAGTGAAAGCTAAAGCCATGTCTGATTTTTTCATTGATGTCTATAGACACATGTAAATTCTGAGACACTAAATAATGTTTTACACCCAACATAGTAACGTAAAAAATGCAATTATCTAAAAAAGTGGTTTTTCTTCCAAGAAAGCTTAAGTATAAACGTGCTAAAGGCTTTGGAAATAGAGGAACCCAAGGTACATGATAATGGGCTTCTTTTCTAAATGCACAGTAGTTGGGCGCGATGATAAACATCCTTCCTTTAGTTTTTAAAACACGCTTAGCCTCAAGTATGGCTTTCTTATAATCCGGAATATGTTCAAGTACATTCCAGAACGAGACTATATCGAAGCTTTCATCAGGGTAAGGCAAGCAGAGAGCTGATCCTAGGTTAAATCTTTCCGGATCCACTAATCTTTCTTCGGCACGCTCCTTCGATATTTCGTGCTCAAATACTTCAATCTCAACTCCATAAGCATCATAACCATGATGCACAGCTTCAAGGACAAAACTTCCATATCCCGACCCAATATCAAGTATCTTGGCACCTTTATCGACCAAAAGGGATATCTTTTGAACTAAATAACTGCTTTGTACATTTCCAATATAATCATTGATATGAGTGTCAATTTGTTGAGGTAAAAATATACCTTGGTATTGAGATTGAAGATGCTTTCTTATCTTATTTTCTAAAGTGCTCAATGCTTATTTTCCTATTACAAAATATAAACTTGAAGCTTGTCTGGGCAAGAAAATCCGTCCAAAAAACTCAAAAAGGTCATCCATAATTTTATATCCTCTGACCATAGAATCCAGTGTCCAATGAGGAAGTCCCCATCCTATAGGTTTTATTTCTTGGATGGTAAATCCCGCTTTTTTTATTTTTTTAGACAAACTCTTGACCGTATAAAAATGCACATGATCAGTTATT
The DNA here is from genome assembly GCF_000388175.3 of Holospora undulata HU1. GTDB lineage: Bacteria > Pseudomonadota > Alphaproteobacteria > Holosporales > Holosporaceae > Holospora > Holospora undulata_A. The sequence goes on from NZ_ARPM03000202.1 coordinate 55,317, forward strand.
CGAAGAGATTCTGGCTGGAATTTATAGGCCATCTGCCACCAAAAAGCACCTTCGTTGGGGACGCCAAGGATGCAGACACCATCTTTCTTCAAAATGCGAAAAACTTCACGTAAAGCTTGCTCATCATCTGGAATATGTTCTAACACATGATTAAAAAAGATTGCATCAAATGACTCATCTTTTGCTCCGTAATCAGTCACATCCGCAAGAACAACCTCCTGTGCTATACTTCGTTGGCGCGCTCTTAGCAAGCGTGTAATATTATAGTCTGATCCGTAAAGATTCTTTGCATATGGCTTAAGCCAAAAAAAGTTTGCTCCATCACCACATCCTAAATCCAAAAGGGAGTGAATAGGTTTTTTCGTGGCGTAATAGGCAAGGACAAATTCCACATATTTTTTTCGCTTTAACAGATGGTGGCGATAAGGACCCGCCCAAATATCTTCTTGAGGGGCTTCATACCATTCTTTTTTTCCTTCTATTTTAGCATGGTTAATATAAGATTGAATCTGTTCATAGTTACGAACAAGAAGGGGGATCCCTTCAAATTCGCGTAAATCTTGTTCATACTTTTCATAAAAAAAAGGAGAAGAAGAGTCAAGATAACTGTTTAAATTTTTTGACATACAAGGTACCATCTGTTTGCAAAGTTTTTTAAAAAAGGCAAATTTGACAAAATATAATCCAAGTTAAAGGATTTAAAATGAAAGAGATTACCTATCCATGAAAACTTAGATCTAAATCGCGGAATAAGTGGCAGATATTTCCACTGATCAAGGACTCCTAAAGCATGTATTTCAAGAATTTTTAGCCGATTTAAGCTGCAAAAATTTTTTATCTCAGAATAAGAAAAAGTATTAAAACTGTAATGCCCGTTACTGATGTAGTAATTTTTCCAAAAATTCTTGGATAAATTGTACTTTCCTGTAATATCTAATAATAAATATCCATTTTTTTTCACAACACGCGCACATTCCTTAAGAGTTTTGAAAAAATCTTCAACTAGAACAAGGCAAGAATAAGAAAATAAACAATCAAAAAACTCTTCTTCAAAAGGGATTTCTTCCAAATCTCCAAAGATAAAATTAAGGTTATTTTTTTTTTCTTCTTGAGCTTTTTCTTGAGCAATCTTTAAAAATTGCTCATTGATATCTATACCGTACACTTCTTTGCACAAATTGCTTATAGCAAAACTAAATAATCCATTGGCGCACCCCGCATCTAAAACTTTAGAGGTGTTTTGTACATATTTTAAAAGAAGATTAAGTTTAAGCCGTGCAGAATAGTGTCTTGATACGTCAAATCCATAGGAATGAATTGAAGATTGATAGATTAAATTGCAGGTATAAACTTTGGATGAAGAAGTTTTGAGTATCGTATTTTTCATTTTTTCTCCACTATCGATTTAAAACACGGGCGTAAAACTCCACCAAACCCTTGTTTAAAATTAACAATTCCTTGAATTTTGGGGGATGAATGCTTAAAAAATACTTCACCCATATCTAGGTAGGCGATACCCCGGCTATGAAGTTCTTGAATCATTTTCCAATGCAAAAAATGATTAGCTCCTAGTTTATAGGCAGACTCATAAGATACTCCTGTCCAATACACAGCCTTATCCTTATAAATTCCGTAATTTACAGCTGAAACAGGATATCCCTCGTGGTATGCCATCTCTACAAATGCCTGATTATTGGGGATAGCACTATTAAAGATATATTCAAAATATTGCTTATTGTGAGGAAGAATAGATGACTTTTTACACACGTGTTTATGCATTTCGTAGTAAACATCCAAATCCTTCGAACTAGCTCTTTTAAAAGTTACTCCGCACCGTTGCGCTTTTTTAATATCAGATTTATGCCCTTTTCTTATGTTAGACCAAATAACATTCGTTCCTAATGAAAGATCTAAAATACTAATGCGTGCTGTATGACTTGAAATTCCTTGTAAAAACAAAGGATCCTCAGTATAGCAAAGCGAAGATGTTGCGAAATTGATACAAGCCACTTTCTGTTTTTCTTTACTCAAGCGCCGTCTATATTCTTTTAAAAGTATACTTGTGTAAACAGGATCATCTCTTTGGCAAAGCCACCCTCCTATATTATCTAAATAAGATCTCTGAAAAAAACGATACTTTTTAAAACTAATTTTGTAAAGAGGAAAAATTCCAACGATCTTCTCATCCTCATCAATAACAGCAAAGCTTTCATGAGAATGACTCGACCATTTATTTTTTCCCATGATGAAATCATAAGTGTGCCATAAAAAAGATGATGGATGAGCATACGCAAAAGAATCCCAGTCTTGTTTTGAAACTTCTTGAATATTTACAATAGAAAAGTTCATTACTATCAACGTACCTCATTGAACACATTGTCCATTTTTTCATACTCCGTAATATCTTTAACCCTTCCCTTATCCATGACTACGATGCGACTACAGTTTTTCAGAGTTGTCAAGCGATGAGCAATCATGATAACGGTTCGATCTTTGCTGACAGTATTGATGGTTTCCATCAATCGAGCCTCTGTTTCATTATCCAGCGCCGAAGTGGCTTCATCAAAGATAAGCACCTCTGGACTATGGTAAAGTGCTCGAGCAATAGAAATACGTTGGCGTTCTCCTCCAGAAAGGCGAATACCATGCTCTCCAACAAAAGTCTTTTCTCTTTCTGGTAAACTATCAATAAAATCACGAAGCTGAGCCGTATCAATTACTGCATCTAATCTTAATTTATCTGTTACCGTTTCACCAAAAGCAATATTTTTTTCAATGGTGTCGTCAGTTAAATAAATACTCTGCGGCACGTAGCCGATCTTTCCATGCCATTGATAGGAATTTACTGGATACTTTTCATCTACCAAAATGAACCCTTTGCAGGGGGGTAAAAGACCAAGAATAAGATTGACAAGAGTTGATTTTCCAGAGCCTGTCTCTCCAACAATTCCAATAAATTCACCTTTTTTAATCTTTAAGAAGATACCACTCAATGCATCTTTTCCTACATTGATATACCTAAATGAAAGATCTTTTATCTCAAGATCTCGATCAAATGAAAACTCAGGCACGTCAACATAGTTTTTTTTAGCAGCCATCATGATATATTCCCGATGAACACGTTCAATGGAAGGAATCGTGGACTTAAAAATGTTAAGCTGATTGATGATTCGATTGAGTCCAGGCATCAAGCGAAACCCAGAATACAAATACCCCCCAAGCATTCCAAGCATGTGCACAGGGCTTTCTTGATCTAAACATAGAATTCCGATAGTTACAACAATCCCCCCCATAAACAAAATCTCAATAACTATACGTGGCAAAACATTCAGCGATGATTGAAGGGCTTGAATCTTTCCTTTTTTAAGGGAATGCACTTGATAGGCGTTAATAAAGAATTCTCCTTTTCCTAAAAGCACAATTTCTTTGAAGGCGTGAAAAAATTGAATAAGATTTTGATTTCCATACAGAGCTGTTTCTTGAAGCTTTTGTCCAAATTGATAAAACCAAGGCAACACAAATTTAGTAATCACCACAGCAATCCCCCCTCCAATCCCTAATATCGTGAACGCTAAAGAAGGATTCATGTAAATGATTACACCGATAAGAGCAAAGAAAACCACTCCTTCCGATAAAATAATGGCAATAGCAACCATTCCACTTGAAAATACCATTTCAGTATCACGGCCCACTACTTGCGTTCCTAGAGAAGAATTTCTCGTTAAATAAAATTCGTAATCCGCCCCTGCATAACGATGAAGAAGTTTGCCTTTGAAGTGATAACTCATCTTTTGAATAAAAAAATTTTGAAAGAAAATCTCAGATGCAGCAACGATATTTTTTATCAAGTACACTACGCCCACTATCATAGCAGTGTAAAAAACAACACGCCCGGGGGATAGATCAGAGGGAAAATCAATTTTACCCAAATATTTTAGTCCCGTTTCTGGCGCATTTAAAACTTGAGCAAACACAACGATAACCGAAGCAGTCACAACTTCCAAAAGCGAAGTTGTTAATGCAAATGCCACAATGCCAAGCCACTTGAGCTTTTCCTCACGTGTTAAAAGTGCACGCAGCTTTTTAATTGCCGATAATATAGATGGAGTTG
>NZ_ARPM03000201.1 GCF_000388175.3 Holospora undulata HU1
TGACGCGTTCAAGCTTGGATTTTATTGAAGGTGGAGCGTTCATCTTGTGGATCAGCGCAGGATGCTGAACCTTTCGCTGATCGATAAGTACGAAGGTTTTAAAAGTCTCTGCGCGGGATGAGAGGTTAATTTGCATTAAACATTGTTGTTTATTTTTAATAAAATAGCCTCTCTTTCGGATCTTTTAAAGACCCTTCAAAAAAGTGAGGGGGAGTATGGGGTAAATCATGAAAAAAGTTATTTTGTTGTTATGTTCTATTATGTTATCAGCGGGTATTGCGTTTGCTGACGGCTGTTTTATTGCAAAAGAAAATGGAAAAGTTTTACAAAGTGAGGGTGACCCGGAAAAGCGCTATGCACCTATGTCTACTTTTAAAATCACTTTAAGCCTCATAGGATTTGATTCTGGTATTCTTATAGATGAAATGCATCCTGTATGGCCTTTTAAAGAAGGTTATGTTGATTGGCGAGAGGTTTGGAAGCAAGATCAAACTCCCAAAAGCTGGATGAAAGAATCCTGTGTTTGGTATAGCCAAGTTTTAACAAAACAACTTGGCATGGAAAATTTCAAGAAGTATGTCACAAAATTTGATTACGGAAATAAGGACCTTTCAGGAGACAAAGGACAAAACAACGGCCTTACAAATGCTTGGTTATCGAGTTCTCTGCAGATTTCAAGCGCAGAGCAAGTCGCCTTTTTACAGAAGATGCTAGCGGGAAAATTGCCTGTTAAGCTGCACGCAGTAACAATGACAAAAAATATCCTATTTGTAGAAGAGTTAAAAAACGGCTGGAAGTTTTATGGCAAAACAGGAATGGGCAGCTTATTAAATGCTGATGGCACAAAAAATCCTGATTTATATCATGGCTGGTTCATTGGTTGGATTGAAAAAGGCGATAGAAGAATTATTTTTTCAAACCACATAGAAGACGATAAAAAAGAAGAGATTGGGGCCAGTCAGCGTGCCAAGCTAGACGCAAAAGAAAAAATGACAAAAATTATAGATCGAATCGAAGGTAACAAATGACAACAATAACATACGAAGAGTTTGAGCGAGTGAATTTACGCTCTGGTACGCTTGTCAAAGTAGAAGAATTTCCAAGGGCAAAAAATCCGGCATTCAAAGTGTGGGCAGATTTTGGACCTGAGATTGGCATATTGCAGACGTCAGCTCAGGTGACTGTGCATTATACGCCACAGACTCTTATTGGGCGCCAAATTGTGGGATGCGTTAATTTGGGAGAGAAAAATATAGCAGGATTTACCTCTCAGTTTTTGCTTGTGGGATTTGCAGATGAAAGCGGCGCTATATGTTTGATAACAGCTGATCAAAAGGTTCCTAATGGACAAAAAATGCATTAACATGAGACGCTTCATCTTTACCGGCACTCCAGGAAGTGGAAAAACCTCTTGTCTAAAAGAGCTAGAAAAATTAGGGCATGCAGTCATTCATGAAGCTGCAACGGATGTAATTAGCAGAGCAAGCTAATGGCTGCGATACGCCATGGGAAGAGCCTGAGTTTGTCGATAAAATTACACTTATGCAAAAAGAGCGGCAGATGAATACTGCTGGAGATCTGAAGTTTTATGACCGCGCGCCACTTTGCACCTGCGCCCTTGGTAAATATTTGGCCAATTGGAAAAATACAGAATTTAAGCCTTCGCCTGTGTTGCTTGATGAAATTGATCGTTGCCTAAAAAACGGCGTTTACCAGAACCATATATTCTTTTTTGAAAATCTAGGGGTTATCGAACATACCGACGCCAGAAAAATAAGCTATGATGATGCTTTAATTTTTGAGCAGATCCACCTCGATGTGTATAAAGAATTTGGCTTTGATATCATTGTGGCACCCAAAGGGCTGACGGTGCAAGAGAGATGTGATTTTATTTTAGAGAGAGTGAAATGAAAGAAAGTTTTTTGTCACCAACAGGCCCGTATAAGATTTGGACTAAACAGTCCGATGAAATGCACATTTTCATGCAGGTAGCCAGCCATCTTATCAAAGTCCTTGGCAAGCATGGCAGTATAATAGCTCTCAGCAAGGCCCAAATTATTAGTTGTGTTCATTCAAACTCCTATTATAGTATAAGCATGCTGATAATTTGGACACTGATATATCAAGAGATAAAGAGGTAGGTGTTAAAAGTTTGCTTGGGTACAAACTGAAAAAGACCCAACATGCCCTGCGCCTTCATATGGATGAAGCTTTAAGAACTATTAATCTCACCACTCCGCAATATGCAGTGCTTGCGCAATTAGAGCTAAAGCCAGGAACGTCTAATGCGACACTTGAAAGGTCAGCATTTATCACCGCCAAAACCATGCACGGTATTGTCTCTAATTTAGAAAAACGGGGTTTAATTCAGCGTAAAAATGATGTTTCCCATGGTAAGATTTTGTGCACAGAATTGACGGATCAAGATCACAAAGTTGTTATCCAAGCCCATGATATGATACGTGCTTTTACAAATGCAGTGAAACAAGAAGCCATAGATGTGATCGAAATGAGCTTAAGCCCCGGAGATTTCTATGTGCTCACCCATGGCAATATTTGTCCTGACAACGTATTTGACCACGAAGATAAGGACAAGCTTCAGCTGATTGATTTTGAGTGGGTAAGGCCTGGAAGTAGCTTACTAGATGCAACTTATTTTAGGATGAACTTCCCAACCTGTTGGTGTGCCAAAGCTTTGCCCGAAGAAGTGATATTAGAGTTAGAAGGATTGTATAGGCAAACAATTGCAAGCAAAATTAAGGCTAGCCTTGATGACGCCAAATACAATGAAAGCTATGCAGCAGCTTGTGGGTTTTGGCTACTCAGCTCTATGCCATTTGCCCTGCGCATCATGGATAAAGATGAGTGCTGGCCATCTAGTCCTGTACCTGTTGATTCATTATGGAAGCAAGAAGCAAACTTGGCTAGGCCACGCTTTATCTCAAGATTGCAAGCATTTATCCAGGTATCAAAAGCCTATAATCTACTTCATCATTTACGTAAGTCAGCTGAGCAAACGCTAGCAAAAGCTTATGAAAAATGGGATGACGCCAAACCACTTGATTTATATCCTGCGTTTCAAAATTAAAACTCTAAGCGGGAAGTCTTATTCTTTGGGGTTTTGACTTGATCACTTACTATCGTCTTCAAAAATCTCACTTTTCTTTTCTTGAAAGGGGCTTGCGTCATAAAACAACTCGATTTTAGAGATGAGTCGATCCGTGAATTCCATCAGCACTGCCGCTCTGAACTTACCAATCGGGGCTGGAACGACCATATCGTAGGCGAACATAATCTGATCGCCGTCCGCAAAACGTGACCTGATTTGGATATCCTGCAATATGCCACCAAAGTTTTTCGCCGCTGTAACAACTGCATCTTTGCCATGCATTTCTGCAAGTGGCCCGATGAAATGCACATTGTCATGGAGGTAGCTCGCCATCTTATCAAAATCCTTGGCAAGCATGGCATTGTAATAGCTTTCAGCAAGGTTCAAATTATCAGTTGTATTCATATCAAACTCCTATTATAGTATAAGCATACTGATAATATATTGTAAGGACACTGATATATCAAGAGATAAAGAGGTAGGTGTTAAAAGTTTGCTTGGATATAAACTGAAAAAGACCCAGCATGCTTTGCGCCTGCATATGGACGAAGCTTTAAGGACTCTTGATCTCACCACTCCACAATATGCAGTACTGGCTCAATTAGAATTAAAGCCAGGGGCGTCTAATGCGGCACTTGCAAGGTCAGCTTTTATAACTGCTCAAACCATGCACGGCATTGTCTCTAATTTAGAAAAGCGAGGGCTTGTAGAGCGTAAAAGCGATGCTTCTCATGGTAGAATTTTATGTACAGAATTGACGGATCAAGGGCACAAAGTTGTGACTCAAGCGCATGATATGATACGTGCTGTTGAATCACGCATGCTATCTACCGTAAGTGGAGAACATAAGGTTCTGCTCGAAAAACTACTCCTTGAGTGTTTTAATAATTTGCAGTAGCTAGAGATATTTACCCTCTAAATCAAGCCTTGATTGAATATTTGGATCATTCATAATCATACAAATTTCTCTCCTCAGATAAAGGATAAATACCCCATGGATGACTTGGATGTTCAGGCGGCTGATGAAAAACGGGCTCTGCATTACCAAGATCAATAATTGAAAGGCCTAAAATTTCTTGCACAACCCAATAAACGCCCCCATGAGATACAATCAAAACAGGGCCTTTGTGTTGTAATGCCTTTTCTAGTCCTCGCGTAATTCTTGATGAAAAGTCAGCGTATCCTTCCGCTCCTTTGATATCTTCTCCGTTCCGCCAACCATTGATCCATAAACCGTTGCCTTTGAGCTGGCCTTCTTTTTCGCCCCAGCATGCCTCTTGTAATTCAGTGATTTCGATGATAGGAGCTTTTATGTGCTGGGTAATGATATCTGCCGTCTTGCAAGCTCTGCGTAAAGGAGAGCTCACAATAGTCGCTATAGGTTCGTTTTTTAGCAATTCTGCTGCATTTAAGCCTTGAGAAACGCCTCGATCATTGAGAGGAATATCTTGGCTGCCCATGGCTCTATGCTCAAGGTTCCAATCCGTTTCACCGTGCCTAAGGAAATAAAATGGCTTGAGAGGAAGTCCT
>NZ_ARPM03000200.1 GCF_000388175.3 Holospora undulata HU1
CTTATGACCATTGTCGCTGTTGCTATTTTATACGCTTCTATAACGGGCCTTACACAAGAATGTGCTTACAAAAAAACAGTCAGAGTGCCTTTGGTATTCATACTTCACAAGGGGGATCAGGTAGATCAAAGATAAACTCTTATTCTTTGATTTCAGCGATCTTTTAAACTACCTGAAAAAAAGTGAGGGGGAGTATGATCAGAAATGAAAAAGCTATCAGCGGTTTTTGATGAAGATGACGAAAAATGTTCCAAATTATCCCAAGCTTTTCAAGTGCCTGTTTTAACGCTTACAGAGCTCCCGCTTTACACCATTAATTTTTGATCTTTCTTATACCCCTCTACATGATGACTGATCGTCAATCAGAAAAGCCTTGCAATTTGACGATAGCTCCACCCTTTGTCGGATAACAAAACTGCCTTAATCCTATCTGCTGCGCGTCGGTTCTTTTCTTGCCGATGCTGCGTTCTTAACGTAACACGATATTCTTTTTTTAGAAATTTTTGCATAAGAAAAATTATTAACACATATAAATTAAACTTTTAAACAATGTCATTCAGCATGAGTATATAATAAGGAGAATTTTAACGTTCTTGACAGGGAGTTAATGTTTTGTTTACAATAAAAAAGTACAGGATAATTGTTTGGTTAGTCAAATGTCTGAAAAGTCCTTAAAAAATTCAAAAACTCATGAAAACTTAAAGGCTGCTTTTGCAGGAGAATCTCAAGCAAATCGACGGTACGAATATTTTGCCTTAAGGGCAGACAGAGAGGGAGTTTCTAGTGTGGCAGAGTTGTTTCGTTCTACAGCTCGTGGGGAGACTGCTCATGCTTTCCGTCATTTAGATTTTTTGTCTGCCATTGGAGATCCTGTAACAGATCTTCCTATTGGTTCTACTCAGGAAAATTTAGAGTCAGCGTCTGCTGGAGAGCGTTACGAGTACCAAGATATGTATCCGAGTATGGCAAAAACCGCTCGGGAGGAAGGATTTGAAGAAATAGCTAATTGGTTTGACGTGTTGGCAAAAGCAGAACGAATTCATGCTGCAGGTTTTGAAAAAGCTTTAAATCAATTAAAAACAGAAAAGTAACTTTAAAAAAAGAGGTTAAATATGATAGAAGAACTAATACTGATATTATGTGTATCCGGACTAACAGGATCCGGTAAGACAGCTGTTTCAGAGGGCGTTTCTAAGTTAGGGGGAATTCAGACCGTGTTAAAGCTAACTACTCGCCCTAAAAGAGCTTCTGATTTAGATGGAGAGTATTGTTTTGTAAATTCTGATATTTACAATAAGATGTTTCAAGAAAAAAAGTTTGCACTTCATACAAAATATTATGACCATGCTTATGCGATTCCCTATTCCATCCTTGAGGAAGGAAAAAAGAAAAATATTTCTCGGTTTATTACCCCCTGGGCTTTTGGAAAAGATTCTGTTTTTGATCCGCGTATACGCTATGTCAAAATTTGGCTAGAGCTTTCTCAAGAAGAGCGGGTAAAAAGGATGCTTAATAGAGGAGATAGCAAAGAATACGTGGCCAAGCGCTTAGA
>NZ_ARPM03000199.1 GCF_000388175.3 Holospora undulata HU1
TAAATTTCAATGCTCTATTTGATGCTATTTCGTGGTTCTTTAAAATATCTAATTCAACCTAGATTACTATATAATTAAAGAAAAACAATGTATTGTTCCAAGATCTAATATTGGGAAGGATTTTGGAAGGATTTTATTCTTCTCTAGCGGCGGCTTTTTCTTGGTGTTCTGAGGTATTGTGAAGGCTAATAGGAGAGTTCCCTAGATACCCTTCTTCTCGAAAAGAAAAAGCAGCATATTTTCCTATAATAATATGATCCAAAATACGAACTTGAAAAGGAAGCAATGCCGCTTCTAGTGCTCTGGTGAGTTCTATATCTGCTTTAGAAGGATATGGATCTCCGGAAGGATGATTATGGATTAAGACAATGTTTGAAACATTCAGTTCCAAACAGCGCCCCATTAAAGTTCTAGGGTATAAGGCAACTTCGTCTAATGTGCCTGTTTGTAGAGTTTCCTCTTGAATCAATTCGTATTTTTTATTTAAAAAGAATATGCGAAATTCTTCCTTAGGCAAGTGCCCCATAGAAAGATAAGCGTAGTCAATAACCTTATCGATATTGTTTAATACGGGAGCTTGACGAATCTCCCTAATCAAAATACGACGAAAAAGCTCATGAAAGCACACTATACCCCAGTGGCTGAAAAGCTCTGACCTAAAGAACACTCCCCATAAAGAGCGATGAAGTTCTAAAAGCTTTTTTGCGAAAGGTTTGGTGTCTTTTCGCGGATATAACAACCCCAAAAATAGCTCTAAAAGCTCATAATCCGGTAAAGCTTGGGGAGCTTTTAAAAAGCGCTCTTTTAACCGTTGGCGATGCCCAAGATATAATGGCTTTTCTTTTTTCAAAGTGTGTTGGGAGTGGGTATCAGATTCCATAGAAAAGAAGAGAGTGAATTCCCGAGTACGAGAAAATTATCTCGTTTTTTTAAAGAAACGTAAATAGATGAAGTGTTTACCTTAAATTTGAGCTTTCTCTACAACACATGGAAGAACTTTTATTTTCAAAGATTTTTAAAAAATAGTGGGGAATAGGGAATAACGATTTAAATTAATAGTTGTTTAATGGTGTTAAGAACCTATCTTCACAGTTAAGCCAACCGACGAATCAGTAGCATTGAATGGGGGATCATAACGTCGTGTTTTTCCGATTGAACGTCTATTTCATACTCCTTGGCTAATCACCTAAAATGATTTAGCCAGTCAATCAAATGTTCTCTTCCCCCCCTTTCGCTAAAATTGCCCAATCTGGCCGTAATACGTGCCGAAATTTCTAAGGTCTTTTTCAACATGTTTTGAACAAACTCTTCAAACGTTTTACAAAAACCAGTATCTGCGCATACGCCTTTAATCGATAGATATTTTACACCCGCCTTGTCAAAACCTTGCATCTCGCAACAGTATCATGTGTAGTTGCTGCGTGAGCCTTCACATGAAAAATATGTACTAGGGTATCCGTGACAC
>NZ_ARPM03000198.1 GCF_000388175.3 Holospora undulata HU1
CCCGCCTCTTTCAGGGGCAAGATAAACCGTTTTCCATTGAACAAAATAATGCTCGACATTGCCATTGGTTTGCAAGATTTCGCCCCCCCTTGCAAACACACGATCACTTGAGATGCTAGAGGGAACACTGCGTATTTTTGCGGCACTTCACGTTAATAAAACTTTGAAAATTAATCATGCTATCTTTGGTTAAAAGCCTCAAAAATAAAAAAATATATTTTTTATAATTTTTTTAATACTCTTGTTTTCTGAGGAGCAAAAAAACTGCTTATATAATATCAACTAAGCAATTGAGTAATTAAATTTTTTATTAACTAAAAGGAATTTGAATATGAATTTATTAAGATTTTGCCTAAAAGAAAAAAAATGCTATACTGAACGAGTGGAACTTAATACGTACGGAGACTTAAAATTATGTACTCTTTAAAGACATCTTCGCGTAATACCGCAGACACGGGATTACAAAAATTTTTAATGGGAATTTACAGCTATATGGCACTAGGGCTAGGGTTGACTGGAGTTGTTGGGTTTGCGATTAATGTTGCTCCCCCTGGAATTCGCTACTTCTTTCATAGTATTTCTCCAATCGTTGGCTTTTTGACATTAGGCTTGGTTTGGATTATGGGAAGCCGGATAGGACAAGCTACAGTGCAAAGAGCACAGACGTTGTTTTGGGTGTATGCAGCGCTCGTAGGCGTCAGTCTTGCTGGGTTTTTTCATCAGTTTTCTATACACGCAATCAGCCGCGCTTTTTTTGTGACTTCTTTCATGTTTGGGGGCGCAAGCGCTTTTGGGTATCTTACAAAAAAAGATTTAACCAGAATGGGGTCTTTTTTAATTATGGGAGCCTTAGGACTAGTTATAGCTTCTGTGATTAATATCTTTTTGGCAAGCAGCATAACAGATTTTGCGATCTCTATTTTAGGTGTGATTATTTTTACAGGACTTGCTGCTTATGATACGCAGGCGTTGAAAGATTTGTATTTTCGGTTACCCTTAGATACTTCTATTCGTGAACGTGCTTCGATTTTAGGAGCTTTGAATCTGTACTTAGACGTTTTGAACATGTTTTTGTACATGCTGCGCTTAGGAGATAGAGACTAGAGATGGAGTCTTCAGACAAGTTTCTCGAATTACAAGACGTAATTCGAGATCTGAATACGATTTTTCATCAAGCTATGGCGGATAAAGAATTAGCCGTGGCTTTGAAAAGTCGTGAGGTGCTGTTAAAAATTTTAAGCACTGAGGTTTTTAAAAAACGCCAAGAGGTTAAACCTCTTTTAGAGTGGACGAACGAAGAAATTCAGTCATTTATCTCTGACGCAGAGCGTCTTCATCGTCAGTCTGGAGATTCTTTTAAGACTGACGAATCGCTCCAGTTTAAAAGTTAAGTACCGTAAAAAGAAAAAGGTTTAATCAATCTAAAATGATTTTTAGGTCCTTTAATGATTATTACCACAAAGGGGGTACAAAAAAAACTAACAAGAACATTTCTATACTGTTTGGTAAAGGTTTCCTATATTCTTTCACAAAGAAAGGGGATGGGCGCCGCTTCCCTTCTTTCGTGCTTCAAAATAGACTGTGTTTTGCGAATGAAAGACAGGATATCGTCTTTTTTTTAAATCTTTTATTAAAGCAGCGCATGCATAGTCTGTTCCCTTTGAACTGAGTGACTATTTTTTAGCGTTCACTACTAAATTTTTATGATAAGAAGGGCTGCGCTCTTCACTTAAGGCAATCAACTGCTCTAAAGATTCCTGTGTACACAAACCTATCAAAACAGGATTTTTCGGTGTTAAACTCTTGATATCCCAATACATTCCAGAACGAATAGCATGAACGGTGCTTTTGGTGGTGGGAAGAAATTTAACAATATCGGTGTCTTTAAGGTCTGGATAAAACCGCACTAACCACAACACTCCATTTCGAATTTCTTTTCGTTTTGCCAAGCTTACGTAAGCTTTTCGTTTCTTTTGACAGGTGCCCACCTTTCGATTTAGCATCAATACAGCACTAGGATCTCCTTCACAACGAATAATTTCTTCTTTTGTAAGGTCCCCCAGCATAACTGGATCCATAGAAGCGATGTTCCCCTCGCCGTTGGCCAAAGCTTCTATCTGAAGCTCATGCATTCGACAAAATTCAGAAATTTGTTGAAATGTAAGTTTTGTATTATCAATCAACCATAAAGCAACTGCTTTTGCCATTAAAATTTTTTGCATTTTTATCCTGGTAAAATGGCATCTCCAGCGGGAATCGAACCCGCGCTACCGCCTTGAAAGGGCAGCGTCCTAACCGCTAGACTATGGAGACAACTATTT
>NZ_ARPM03000197.1 GCF_000388175.3 Holospora undulata HU1
AAACCCTTGGTTGATTAGCTTTTCTAACATTCTTAAACGAGTTTTCTTGCCAAGGAGTATTAACCTCAGCAAACCTTTGAATAGTAATTCTCCGGTGATTTTATTATTATATCTATTGACATCGTAAAGTTTTCCTAGTCTCTCTAAATCTTCTTCTTTTATTAAAGACATAATTACATTAGATCTAGAGAAATCTTTTATTAAAACATTAATTATTATTTCAGGAGGGGATTTCAATGCTGTTAAACATTTATTTTGACACTTTCAACTCTTATGGCATCGACCGCTGGCAGCCTTCCAAATGGGATAGCTTGATGGGCTATAAAACTCCTGGCCAACCTATAGAAAAAAAGCAACTGCAGCAAGTGTCTTCAGGACAGACAAAACCAACAAGACCTCGTGTCATGAGAAGCAGATTTATGGGATAGAGTTTGACAAAAATATTCAATGTGGTGAATATGCACAGATACTCTGGATGTTCTTCCCCTAGGCTTGCTTAAGGGAAGATGCCGGAGTTTTTACGAATAGTACGCAAAGCCTCCCCAATATTTTTGGTTTGCAGTTTAGAAACACCAACCTCGGTTGCAAAATCATCCCATTTTTTAAGAGCAGCAAAAATCTGATGGATAATCTCTAACGCCTTGTCTTGCTTAATACCTACGGTACCTGCCAGTTTTAACAGGTGCTTTTTTGTAGGATTTTTCCCTTCGCCCATAATCATCGTAGAATGCTCACCCGCAGGGCCTGAAGAAAAGGTTAAATCGTACGCAGGCGATACAGTCCAGTTACCTTGTACGTCCATTAAAAATGAAAAATTTTTCGAATGGTCATCACGATTATGAGTTAAGACATTAAAAACGGCACTTCTAAATTGAATTTCGCACTGCCTGATATCTTTTGTTAAATACAGGGTTGCTTTCATGATACTTTCGTAATCAAGGGAAGGCTCCCTGTGATCAGCATGAAGGAGACCTGCAATTGTATGCATATGAATGCGGTTATCAGCGTTTCTATCAAACCGTTTAACACCAAAAAATCCTAAGCCCTTTCTTGAGGGAAAAAGCTTTGCTTCAGGTACAACAAGTCCGGCATCGATTGCCATAAGGTGATAGGCGTATTCTATAGCGCTTATATCTTTAGGGTCAAGGTGAGATCTAAACTTAATCAGCCAATCCACGCCATCAATATTCAGCAATACTTTAGGGCGGGCCCCCGCTGAAGATCCCCCCAACACCAGCAAATCATCTACATAAGTATCGTTTTCATCTAATGTTGCTTGTATTTCGCTATCAATTTCGTCTAAATCATTGGTGATATGAGATATAGCGCTTGGATTTTCAGGTTCATAAGCATAAGATAAAGCCCCCATACCGCCTGTTCCTACAAAACAAAGACGATCAAGCGGTGAGAGAGTGCCAGGATTAAGCCCTGCATTCATTAATTTTCGGTCTAGAAGTAATCGCCCCCAACCATCGGGCAAACTATCATTGAAAACACCAAATAAACCTTCAAAGGTACGATCACTGGACTCTATAACACCTGCTTTAAGAGGTAGTTTGAAAGGCGATAACTCAAGGCCTGTTTTAATAAAAGCTGCATCATATTCAAAAAAGATTTGTCTACTCTTAAGCAGCAATCTTCCCATGAGTATCTTATGCGTAGAGCAGTGATAATACACATAAACAAGATTTTGATCCCGGAAGCTCATTTTCTACCCCGTTTTCTTTTTCCATCATCAATCAGCTCATCAAGCGATAATGCTTCTTCAGCGCTTTTAAGTGCAAACAGTGCTTTAAAATCATCCATACACCCAAGTATCACAGCCAATTTAAGCAGCGATTCCAAAGATATTTGTCCTGTTTGCTCAAACTTTTTTAAAGAGCCATAACTGACCCCAGACTTTTCTGATAAAGTCTGCTGGCTTAAATTGAGTTCAAGCCGAAGATCGCGTGCCCTGCTTGCTACCCTCTTTTGCATTTCACTGGGTGTCATCATATTAACTGATACCATAATACCCCTTGCGCGTCCAATGCCTATATAATAGATATTATATTATCCTCTAAATTACAAGTCAAGAAGTTCTTATTCTGGTATCCGGACACATCTTTCATCTTTCCTGAATAAGACATCTAAAGAGCAATCTTGAGCCAAGCTTACCCGGGGATAATTTTATGTATTTAGTCGATGATCTGGTCAAAATTGAGCAAGCCATCACAAAATTACAGATGGGTGAGCGCGTGGTTTCTGTTGCCTATGGCGATCATATCGTTAAATATGCGGAAGTGGATTTAAAAGATCTCTTAAACTTACGCACCCGCATTAAATCAGATTTAAAAAGCAGCACGTCCTTAAAGCGGCGCATTACTTTTGCCACACATAAGGGGATTTGCTGATGCTACTTAAAACATTCGCACAACTTTTCAAACGCCCCAAAAGCAAAGCTTCTGCTTGGGATGCGGCAGGTTCTGGCAAGCGCCTAACCTATTGGCAGCCCGAAAATAGCGCCATCAATAGCTTACTTGGGAATCATCTAGAAACACTGATATTATTGAAACACTGGTGAGTAACGCTGTTGGCACCGGTATCAAACCGCAATCAAAAGCTAAAAATGCAGAATTTCGTAAAGCGGTACAGGCATTATGGCTGCGCTGGTCCGATGAGGCGGATAGCCATGGCGTTAATGATTTTTACGGTCTACAAGCCTCTATTTGTCGCAGCATGATTGAAGGGGGCGAATGTTTTGTTCGCTTTAGAGTACGTCGCTCTGAAGAGGGATTATCCGTTCCCTTACAATTACAGGTGCTTGAATCTGAGCATTTAGATACATCAGTGAATCGCATTTTAATCACGGGTAATATGGTTCGAAACGGTATTGAGTTTAATAAACTTGGCCAACGTGAAGCCTATTATTTGTTTCGTGAACATCCAGGTGAAAAGCTGCTTGTCTCAAACGGTGAATCAGTCCGCATTCCTGCCTCTGAAGTATTGCATATTTATAAACCCTTGCGTCCCGGTCAAATTCGAGGAGAGCCTTGGCTAAGCCGTGTGTTGCTTAAATTGTATGAGCTGGATCAGTACGATGATGCCGAGCTGGTGCGCAAGAAAACCGCTGCTATGTTTGCAGGGTTTATCACCCGTCTTGATCCTGAAGCCAACATGATGGGTGAAGGTGCCGCCAATGAACAAGGGATGGCCCTTGCCGGACTTGAGCCTGGCACCATGCAGCTACTGGAACCTGGAGAAGACGTTAAATTTTCTAATCCTTCGGATGTTGGGGCAAATTACGAAGCCTTTATGCGCCAGCAGCTCAGAGCCATTGCTGTTGGCATGGGCATTACCTATGAACAGCTGACAGGAGATTTAACCAACGTCAATTATTCATCCATTCGTGCAGGGCTCATTGAATTTCGTAGGCGCTGCGCCACTTTGCAACATCATGTGATAGTGTTTCAATTTTGTCGGCCTGTTTGGAATCGCTGGATTGAACTGGCTTTGCTTTCTGGCGCCTTACCTTCTCAAGACAAAGATACATCTATCAAAGATGTGAAATGGATACCCCAAGGTTTTGACTGGGTTGATCCACTCAAAGATCAGCAAGCACAACAAATGGCAGTGCGTAATGGCTTTAAAAGTCGCGCTGAAGTGGTTTCAGAGCTGGGATATGATACAGAAGAAATTGATCAAGAAATTGCGGCAGATAACAACAGAGCTGATGAAGCAGGGTTTGTTTTAGATTCCGACCCAAGGCATACAACACCGCCTAAAAAACGAGGTTTTTAATGAATGACATTTACTTAAAATTTGCCATGAAACCGATGATGATTGAGCGTCGCAGCTTTGAGTGGCTGGCTGCCCACATGGCATCAAACAAGGCTTTGAAGTTTACACCCCCCTCCTTAGCACATGGTGGCAGCAATAACATCGCCATCATTCCGATTCATGGCATTTTAACCAAACGCTCAGGCATATTTGACGGCATGTTAGGTATGACTTCCTACGATGAAATACAACAACAAATCAGCGCTGCTTTGTCGGATGATGCCGTACAAACGATTTTACTCGACATTGATAGTCCCGGCGGTGAAACCAGTGGACTGTTTGATTTAGCCGATTTTATTTATCAGGCACGCAGCCAAAAAACCATTTGGGCCATGTGTAATGATGAGGCCTATTCTGCGGCTTACGGGATTGCATCCAGCGCTGAAAAGGTTTTTATCAATCGGACGTCTGGTGTAGGTAGCATTGGCGTGATTGCCAGCCATATTGACCAAAGTGCCTTTGATGAAAAGCAAGGGGTTAAATACACTACCGTTTTTGCCGGCAGCCGTAAAAATGATTTAAATCCTCATGAGCCGTTAACTTCTGAATCCATGCAAACTCTGCAAAGTGAAGTCAGCAGGTTATATGAGATGTTTGTAGAGCTGGTAGCCCGTAATCGAGATCTTACAACAGAAGCCATAAAGGCTACAGAAGCTGGCCTTTATTTTGGCCTTAATGCCATCCAAACAGGGCTTGCGGACGAAATTCTCACCTTTCCTGAATGTATTCAAAAAGCAGCCTCTCAATCTTTTATAAGGACCATAGCTATGACTGAAACAGTACCGACCATTAATCCAGAAGAATTACTTACCCAAGGCAAAATCCTAGGGCGCAGTGAATATCACGCGGAAGCTTTAGAAATTTTCCGTTTATGTAAGCTCTCGAAGATGCCAGAAAAACTGGGTGATTTTATTGAGCAAAATATCCCGGTTAACGAAGCACGCGAACAGCTCATGCAGCTACTCGCTGATCGTACCGGTACTGAAATCTTGAGCACTGTGAGCCTTGAGCCAACCCCTCAAGAAAATCCGGTGATCCAAGCTGCTAAAGCTCGTAGTCACATGAAATTAACCGCATAAATGGAGGAAACCCTTATGACCGTTGCTATTGAACAAAAAAACTTAGGAGATCTTCTTAAGTTTGAAGCTCCTAATCTTTATTCCCGTGAAGAGATAACTGTAGCTCAGGGGCAAAAACTAGCCCTTGGTGCCATTATCGGCCAAGACAGTGAAACAGATTTGATTAAAGCATTAAATCCTGCTGCCACAGACGGCACACAAAATGCCCTTGGGGCTTTGATTGCTGAGGTAGATGCCAAGTAGTAACACCAAAGCCGTGATTGTGACACGCGATGCAATTCTTGCCGATCACGCCGTTGTCTGGCCAACCACCATCACGCTTGAACAAAAAATAGCTGCTATCAAGCAGC
>NZ_ARPM03000196.1 GCF_000388175.3 Holospora undulata HU1
CGCCTGACGCGTTCAAGCTTGGATTTTATTGAAGGTGGAGCGTTCATCTTGTGGATCAGCGCAGGATGCTGAACCTTTCGCTAATCGATCATACTAAGTACAGAAGGTTCATTTGCATTAAACATTGTTATTCATTTTTAATAAAATAGCCTCTCTTTCGGATCTTTAAAAGCCCCTTCAAAAAAGTGAGGGGGAGTATGGTCTGCTAAAAAGCCTTTCCATTTAAACTGTACAACAGCTATACTTTTTATGTTTAGCATTGACTTCCCAGCGCTCTTAGTATAAGCAATACATATAAAAAAATTAAATTTTGGATACGAAGATGTCTCTTTCTAAACGAGATAAGGAATTAATTTGGCATCCGTTCACTCAAGAAGAAATCGCTCCAGAAGTGATAGCACTACAAAGAGGAAATGGCGCCTATCTCTATGATAAAAAAGGAAAAGCTTACTTAGATCTGATCTCTAGCTGGTGGGTTAATCTGCATGGTCATTGTCATCCTGTTATAGCAGAACGTATTTACCAACAAGCGCTTAAGTTAGAGCATGTTCTGTTTGCAGGGTTTACTCATGAACCAGCAGTGACGCTTTGTGAGGCGCTTCAAAAAATTTTACCTCAACCATTATGTCGCTTTTTCTTTTCCGACAACGGATCCACCGCAGTGGAAGTTGCACTAAAAATGGCTTATCAATTTTGGAAAAATAAAAACCAATTCCATCGAAAAACCTTTCTAAGCTTTAAAGGAGGATATCACGGAGACACTGTGGGGGCTATGTCTGCTGGTATCGATTCTGGATTTCATTCTGTCTTTTCCGAGCTTTGTTTTGCTGTAGACACAATTCCTTATCCAGAAACTTGGGATCACGACCCTGATGTTGTAGAAAAAGAAGCGGATGCGCTTTGTGTTTTAGAAAAAATATTGACCCTTAAAGGAGACCAAATTTCGGCGATTATAATAGAGCCAATTCTGCAAGGTGCCAGTGGAATGCGTTTGGCCCGACCCCAGTTTATTAACGCCTGTATTGCTGCAGTGCGGAAATATCAAATTTTAGTTATCTTTGACGAAGTAATGACAGGATTTTGCCGAACAGGTCCGTATTTTGCTTTCAGTCACACTGAAGTGATTCCCGATTTTTTGTGCCTATCTAAGGGGATTACGGGAGGGTTTTTACCTCTGGCATTAACAGTGACAACTGGTGAAGTTTATACAGCATTTTTAAGCAAAGATTGGAAAGATGCTTTTGCACACGGGCATTCGTATACTGCCAATCCCCTTGCTTGTGCTGCCGCTGTTGGCGCTTTAGAACTATTGCAATCTTCACACTGTCAAAGGCAGATTCAAGTGATTATTACCGCTCAACGTCAAGGGATTTCTTTTCTAAAACAAAAAAATCTTCCCATTTCAAAACTACGATCTTTTGGAACTATGGGAGCCTTTGACTTGAATTCTTCTCAAGAAAGTATTGTATTTCAAAGTAAATGTTTAAAAGAAGGGCTAATAGTACGTCCTTTAAAAACTACCGTATATACGCTTCCTCCTTATGTAATTACTCAAGAAGAGCTAAAAGAATGTTATGAAATTTTTGCACGCATTATTGAAACATGTTAGATTTTTTAGTTTCTTTTTAAACAAATTTTAGCTTGGGAAGAATTAATTAATTTATTGTCTTTGATTTTAGACGAAGTCAAAAATTTTAATTAAGATAAAGGGTTTGTTCCTAAAATTGAATTCTTTATCTCTTGACAGATTTTTTTTTGTTTATTAGAATAAAGACATTCTTTTTTCAAGACTCGTCATGAATTCTTTTAGAGATAAACCGCAAGGGCCTTATCAATTTCGCCCCGGGTCCCACAGAAATCAGAAAGTTGCAAAGAACAAGCATCATATTTTTGAAAGCCAAGGTCCAACGGGTAAAGCTAGGGGGACAAGTGTTCAGCTGGTAGAAAAGTATTTAAGTCTTGGAAGGGAAGCACTTGCGCTGGGTGATACGGTTCTTTCGGAGTATTTTTTTGAGTATGTAGAGCATTATCAAAGAGTTAGTCACGATTTGAACTCGCTTAAGCAGGAAGAAAGTCCTTCAGTCCAAAGTCAAAGCGAAGAAGAAAAAAAAAATGATCCTGAAGAAGGCAGGGACCCAGAAGATCGAACGAAAAAACCTCCTCGTAATTATCGAAAGCAATCTGTTCAAAATTAGAGTTTTTACTGTGCAATTTAAATGGTTAGAAAAAAATGTGGAGAGTAGTATGATGGAATGTTCAGTTTCGAATTTAATGTGTTAAAGAGGGAAAAGAATGAGTTTTCAGTATAAAAGTGACCTGTTACATACTTTGCAGCAGAGAGGGTTTATTTATCAATCTACCCATCCAGAGCTTTTAGATAGCGCTTTTTCGTCTGGATCTGTACTTTCTTATTGTGGGTTTGACGCAACGGCAGAAAGTCTTCATGTGGGGAATTTGGTGGCACTTATGGTGGCACGTTGGATGCAAGAATATGGTCATCGTCCGATTTTATTGTTGGGGGGGGGGACCAGTAAAATAGGGGATCCTTCCTGGAGAGATACTAGCCGCCCTTTACTTACGAACGAGCGCATTGAAAAAAATATAAAAGGAATTCAGCGAAATTTGCGTCAGTTTTTGAGCTTTGACACGCCTTGTGGAGCATACATGGTTAATAATGCAGATTGGTTGGATAATTTGCTATACATTCCCTTTTTAAGAGATATTGGTATACATTTTTCAGTAAACCGTATGCTTTCTTTGGAACATGTTTCTAGTCGTCTTGAAAAAGAAGAGCCTTTAAGTTTTATAGAGTTTAATTATTTGTTGCTTCAGTCTTACGATTTTTTGAAGTTGTACCAAGAATATGGGTGTACAGTTCAGTTTGGTGGATCAGATCAGTGGGGAAACATAGTTTCTGGTGTAGATTTGGTGCGCCGGTATGCAAAAGCTCAAGTGTTTGGGCTAACTATGCCGTTGACCACCTTAAAGGATGGAAAAAAAATGGGAAAAAGTGCGCAAGGGGCGATTTTTATAGATGCGTCTCTGTGCTCTCCTTATTCTTATTGGCAATTTTGGCGTAATGTTGATGATGAAGATGTCATTCGTTTCCTTAAGCTGTATACGTTAGTTTCCCTTGAAGAAATTCAAAGCTTCTCAGAAAAAGATGCTGTAAATGAGGCAAAAATTTTGTTGGCAGATAAAGCAACCGCTCTTGTCCACGGAAATGAGTGCCTTAAGGGAATCCATAGCATGATTGATGGTGTTTTCCATGATAAATCTCCTGATACATTAGATCTTAATATGCCCCATTGGAACATACCAGCGGATTGTTTTTCTAAGGGAGTTACCATGGTGGATATTTTAGAACGTTTAGAATTTGTAGAGTCTCGCAGTGAAGCTCGGCGAAAGATTTCTGAGGGTGCAGTAAAGATAGGGAATCAAGTGTGGGGGGATTATGGTCAAGTTTTAACTGAAAAAGATATTCCTCAAGGGTGGGGATTTGTCCGTTGTGGAAAAAAATATCAAGGGTGGATTAAGTTAGAAATTTAGATCTTTTTAAAGAACTAGTTAGATTTCTTAAAAGATTATACCAATTTACAGGAACGTACTCAAAACGTCCCCATAAGGAGTTGACTAAGGGTTGCCTGAATAAAAATTGTACATAAACTCTTGGTTTAAGAAAGAAAATTGTCAAGAGAAAACAGTCCTCCGCCGTATGCACCTTATAAAGTAGCAGGAAAATTTAAAGATCCATAAAATCTTAAAAAATAAAATTTTAGCAAGGTAGAGCTTCTTAGGTTTTCCTATATAAGCTGCGATATTCATTCGAAATTTCAATTAGACATTCTTGTGGGTGTTATAGAAAAAGACAACCGCCTGTTTGCAGGAGCTGTTTTCACACCGCTATCACACAGGAATTCCGTGAAGGAATTTTAGCATTGGCAATTTTAAGCACCCCACTCCCATTAGAATCAAAAAGGCGTATGGAAAAGCGTTTTTGAAATCTTAGCCAGCGCTACTTACAACGAATACGCAATGATCGATTCAACAATTGTACGCGCATCAACACAGCGCTGACGCTAAAAACAGACAATAATGCCCACGAAAACCCTACCACTTTCACTTGACAAAAAGTCAGAACCATGATGGGGGGATCATCTTGTGAAGGGGGATGGGGTAAAACGTATGGTAGCCGATAAAAGTATGCGGAAAAACTTAAAGAAAAAGGGCGCAAGGCCGTGATCCCCATAAGTGTTAAAAGTGGTTGAGATAGATATTATGAGTATAAAGTTTTAATTTTATAATGATGTATTGATATATGGTTAGAGAGACTAGGAAAACT
>NZ_ARPM03000195.1 GCF_000388175.3 Holospora undulata HU1
TTCATTTAAAAAGGCAGCAGCACGGCCCGTAAATACAGCCAAGCAGGAAGCCTTTATTCAACGGTGATGACAACACCGCCGAATGTTTGGTGATAGCGAGCGTGCCAGCATGGCAACGAAAATCACCTGTCAGGCCCCCCCCCATTTCCACGACGGCCTACACGCATGAACCTGATGGGAGTGACTGCACATGCGCCTTACGGGGGTATCCTTAAAAACCTTAAAGACGTTTTTTGATCAGCGGAAAGATGCTTATCCAAAGGCGCCTAGCATTCCCCTGATCTTAGATCAAAGACCTTATAACACAAGCAAATACACCCAAAAAGCAGCAAAAGAAAGGGGGCATTGAGGTGCATTATTTCCAGCCCCAACCTGCCCCCATCGAAGAATGAAATATGCGCAACAATCGATTTTTCGTCTCTGCCAAAGAGTTTTGCCAGAGTGTGCTGCAAATTTTTTCGACCAAACCTGAAACAACATCGCCATGGATCTTGTCGACCGCGTCAATGACAACTTTCAACGCATTAGTCCAACACTTTCACTTTGATTTGGTATAGTTATATAGAGATGCAGAAGGAAGAAGACATGGGGCAAGTGCAGATTTTTCTCGACTTTGCTCTACAATGATACCACGTGGCTTTCACTGTGGAGCGCTCATTTAAAGATCGACTCTTAGTCCAAGAGATTAAAAAAAATTACTGCTGAAAGTCTATACTTTTATCTTTTTATCTAATATATCATTATTAAAAAAAGATTCATAGCTAATTGTATGTGCATTTAATAATTTTGAGGGGAGAAATACCTCATTGAGGAGAAAAATGAATACGTAATTTTTTCCATTTATGGTACTGATCAAGAGGCAACGGAAGAGGATTACAGCTGGGATCAAAAGCTGCAGCAACCGCACTTTCTGCAGCAATGGCATAGGCTGGATGGTTCGTTGTCCCCCCAACGATAGTGGCTCTTGCTACTGTAGCATCAGGATTAAGCTCTAGCTCTACTAACACCACCAATTTTTCCCCATTTTCTGATAACGCTGGAAGACGCCAAGCGTTTTGTAACAACGTTTGAACACGATCTAATATACTCACCGCAATATCCTGACCAACTTGCGATGCCCCATAAGAAGACTGAGAATCAGGATCAACTTCCGGAGTTTCAGCAGAAGCTCCATCAGGACGTTCCGTGATATCTTTTAGTATACTGTGAATGTCTTCTTCGCCCCCCCCGCTTTTTGAACTTTTTTCCGAACTCTTTTTTTTTTGCTTCTTAGAAGAAGAGGAAGACTTTTTTTTCTTCTTTATTTCAGATTCTTTATTTTCTTTATTCTTTTCTTCTAGATGATCCAACACCTCATCAAAAGAAGGAGGATTTTCCGCCTGATCTGGAGAAGCTTCAATATCTTTTGCAATAGACTTGCTTTTTTTTTGTTCTCTAACTTTCTCTGATTTTGGTTTTGACTTTGGAGCTCTGGAAACTGAAGCAAAATTTTGAATATCCAAAGGAATATTGCAAGGCGCTGTTTGCTCTGGAAGTTCAATCTTAGAAAATCGATTACCAAAAAAGATCCCTATTCCGATCAATCCATGAAATCCTAGAGATATTATCCAATTTAATGCTCTCATTTTTATCCATTATTTTTTGATGTACTTTTCTTTTTTGAAACTGGACGCTCCTGTGCTTCAGTAACCAGCATTAACTTTGTAAAACCAGATTGAGAAAGACATATCATTAGCTGAACTAACTGCTCATAGACTAACGCTTTATCCGCTTCAATATAAATGGTTTCTTGATGATCGGGGTCAAGCACACTCAACCGTTCTAACAGAACATCAGAAGTCATTTTTTGCTCTTGAAACAACAGATCTCCATCTTTATTTATCGAAACCGTTAAAGGAGCAGACTGCGTAGACTGAGAAACTCCCTGACCAGCTTTTGGTAAATTAACACACACATTACTATGCATTAACGGGGTAGTCACAATAAAGATCACCAATAATACCAGCATGACATCGACAAGGGGGGTTACATTGATTTCTGAATGAGACTTGATATGTCTTCGATACTTTCTTAATTTCATAAAAACGATTTTCCTTTAGTGATCAAGGTGAGCAACGTGAACAATACGACAAAACCCTTCCAGTTTAGTCATATAACTTTGAATGCCAAGACTCAGCCGATTGTATGCAACAGCAGCCGGAATGGCCGCCACTAGCCCAATGGCTGTTGCAAACAAAGCTTCTGCCATCCCGGGAGCAACTGCAGCAATACTGGTGGAACCTGAACTTGCAATCCCCTTAAAGCTGTTGATAATGCCCCAAACAGTTCCAAACAATCCAACAAAAGGAGAAATGGACCCAATTGTGTCAAGCGTTCCCATGCTTTTCATCAAATAATCTCTTTGATTTTCTAAGTAAGCTTCCAAAATGTTCTCTACTTTTTGACGCCACACAGAAGACGTTCCTCGACGAGACTCTTTTACAAACAAACTAACAACATAAGCAAAAGGCATACTCCAAGAACAGGGACGCACGTGCTCCCAATAATTTGATGATTCTTTTTCAAACGACTCTTGAGTATCTGATGCTTCCTGATATAGCTTACGCAATTGAAGAGATTTTCCAACAATAATACTCCACGAAACGACAGACGCTCCCAAAAGTCCCAACATCACACCCTTTATGATCCAATCTGCCTGCCAAAACAACCCCCAAAGTGATATACCATGAGATACTTGTACTACTACTTCTTCCACAGCCGGATTTTTCCTCTTTTAGCGTTACGCCACAATAACTTTCTCTATTATCCCAGAAATTTTTTCACAAAACAACTCCTTGCATGTGCGTTTTTTTCTCACTTTAACTTGCCGCACCTAAAAAACAACGATTGATTTTTAGCTTTTTGAAATAAACGAATTGTAATCCAGTATTTTTTCTTGTATATAATCTGAGTAAACAATCTTTTAGTAACCTATTTGTTTTATAGTGTTGTTGTATGATCCAAATACTTAAAGTTTATGACCATAAGAACGAAAATATTAGTTACTTTTCTGTTCCTGGGGACACTGTCTTCTTCTTGTTTTGCCGATCATTGGGAAAGTCTTGCTTCTCATATTAATACGGAGGCTCCCCCTGGAGAACTAACAAAAGAAGTCAATGATTTGCTTCACCAAACTTTCGATAAAAAAGCATAACGTCGAATCAACCGTCATCCTTAGACTTAAGGTGCAAAACAATACCTTGATTAGATCGAATGACATGAACCTGCAGGTAAGCTTCTTTCAGTAACTGATAGACAAAATAGGCATAGTATTCTACCCCAGAAGTGGCGGGTTTTCCTTGCATCAAAATCAAATCTTGTCGACAAGACGGAAGAATGGTAGTTTCTGCTAAAGAAAATATAATATGTTGAGGAGTATTGTGTATTTCGATAGCGCCCTTTTTTGATACCGCTTGCTTTACAAGCCAAAAACAAAGGCCTAATGTTATTCTTGGATACACCTCAATAAGCGCATCACTAGGCATTACACAAGTAAACTTATCCTTAAAAATACGCTTTAGCAAAAGTTTTGCATCAGCAATGCTTGGAGTTTCGCTTCCAAAAAAATCTCGAAAAATTTCTAAAAGTTCTGTCAATTGTTGTTTTGAACGAAAAATAAGCGCCCATACCTCATCACCAGGAGAAGGTGTCATTTCTATTCCCGCAGAAATAGCACTAAAGGGAGAAATAAGATCATGCATCATTTGGGCTACTAGCCCTGTAACTTCCGACAAAGAAAACATAAAAATCCTCTAAAAACTATCTGTTCAAATTATTATACAAATCTTTTCCCGTTTTGCATCAGGGGATATCAAAGAATTTTTTGATCGTCGTCGAATTGCTGATCATTAGTACAAAATCAGGTAGCGATTTCTGCCAAAATCATCCAAAAACACTGATACCTTAGAAAAATACTGCTTTCCCAACGAAATTAGAAAAGGAAGCCAAGCATTTGAAGAAATTTCTAATGCTAAAACCCCACCATAAGTCAACCATTGTTTTGCACCAGGAATAATCGTTTTGTAAGGGGTTATTCCGTATTTTCCCCCATCCAAAGCAACTTTTGGATCCCAAAATCGAACTTCTGGAGGTAATTTTATCCATTGACTAGAGGGAATATAAGGCGGATTACTAACGATAAGGTCAAAACTATTTTTTTTTATCGCATTAGTTTCTAAATTTGTGTACCAATTGCTGCAAATCCACTGAACGCGATGACCTATCCCTAACTGAAACGCATTCTGATGCGCTACCTTTAAAGCATCGCTTTGAATATCAACCCCTAATCCTTTAGCTTTAGGAAACGCTTCTAAAAAGCTTAATAGAATACACCCACTTCCGGTGCCTAAGTCAAGAACAGTATTAACCTCTGTTTTTCTGTTAAGAATTAAAGAGACTATTCCTTCAGTTTCTGGTCTAGGGTCTAATGTAAATTCATTCAAAGCAAACCATTGGTTCCAAAAAAAGCGGCGCTGAGTGCTGCGGGACAACGGCTTATGTTTTGTGATAAACTCTTGAACCCACTTATCTAGTTCAGCGTGAAGAGGACAAACATCAAACATTTTATAGGCCCACTGTGAAGGAGACAAATCAAAAGCTTCTTGTAAAAAATTTTTTCCCCATCGATACCCCACTTCAAAAGGAACACCTTTATGGCAAACAAACTGTTTTGCCAACTGAATTGCTTTTTCGTGAAAAGAATTACTCATCTACTCTTTTTTTTAAATGTAAAAACATTGTTAACGCCCACTATTTAACGATCGGTGAAAAAAAATTTTGGCATAAATTTTGTTTTATCACAAGCATTGAACATAAAGTGCCTTAATTTTACCGCTTTTGCTATCAACCACCGCCGTTAAGTTATATTTGGAATGTAAAAGGAAACACTCTGAAAGTTTAGTTTATAGTCATTTAGCCTGAAGATGGGATTTGGAAGAATGCAGAAATAGCCTCATAAAGTTTGCCAAATGCATTAATTTGGCATTTAATCCATCGTTTCATATTAACCAAGAATTTTTCAATTGGATTTAGATCAGGGGAATATGAAAGCAAAAAAATTATCTTACACCCAACAGATTCGATTAAATCTTTAGTTTTCTTTGATCGGTGAAAGGCAGCAATATCCATAACTACTCCCTTACCTGGCTTCAGCTCTTTTATTAAATGTTCCCCCCACATTTCGAATGCCTTCGCGGTACTAGATCCATTAAATATCATCGGAGCTATCGATTTATTATTCACGAATATTGCTATAATATTTGTTCGCGCGTCATATTTAACACTTTTTTTACCTATCAGTTTTATACCGTTTCGCCCCAGCCTTCTATCTTTGAAAATCGTTAGCTCTATACCACTTTCATCGCTATATATAGTACTTTAGGTTGAATTAGGTGCAATTAAAGGAAAATGACAAAGAGCTACCGCAACGATTTAAGACAAAGGGTAAATTTAGATGAGGGGCGGGGTATTGAATCATCGCAACCATTTAAAATAAGTGTATCAGCGACAGGAAGGTGGAATAGAAAATTGGTATAGAAAAAACAGACAAAAAGCTGTTATTTTCCTAAGGGGCTTAGTG
>NZ_ARPM03000194.1 GCF_000388175.3 Holospora undulata HU1
GTATAATCTGTTTTTAAAGGTATATCATTTTTTCTCATAGTATTCCTCCGTTATTTTGTGACATTTTTTTGTAAATATTCTGAAAAATATTCTTTATTTAATCGAATAACTTCTAAAAGAGACTTGTTAAGATCTTTACGGACTTCTTGTTGTAAAACTGGGTCAGCGATACGAGAAGCACAATTGCGTAAATCTCGAACAGACCAAAACAGCGCCTCTCGAAGATTATTAAACTTATATGTGTTGGCTGTATGAACAAAAGATTCATGCCAAGATTTGGGAATTAATATAGAAACCCCTGCATCTCTATGAATATCAAAAGAAATAAACTGACGGTTGTTGGCGTGGGTGCCCACGTGATGCAAAATTGCGTCCTCACGAAGAATTTTCTTATCTTTTTTTAAGGAGCCATACAACCCGACCTTGAATTTTTCATCTTTATACTGAGTAAAGTACTGATCGATTACTTCTTGTTCTTCAATTTTTGGAACTCGCTTTTCGTCATACATCCCGCCCTGTCCGCCAGCTCCTTCTGGAAGGTGCTTTCGCTGTGCTGGAGGTTTTTCGGGGTTCATCTCTTTTTTAAATTCTTGCTTTGAAGCCTTCTGAGCAAGCACTTTTTCCCCACCAGAAACTTTTTCAGCAGGGGCTTTAATCCCTTCAGAAACATTTTGAGCGGGCGCTTTTGCTCCTTGGGCAGCTTTTTTTCCTGCTTTTTCCAGCTTTTTCAGCCCTCTTCCGACGGCTTTTGCAACTTTTTGCCCAAAAATCTCTTTTGCCAGAACTTTTCCTGCACCTTTTACGCCTTCTTCTTGGTACCCGTTTGCCAGAGCTTGAGCGGTTTCTCCGGCCTCCACTGCTGTTTTTAGCAATTTCATTCCAGGAAGCGCCTTGATTCCCGTCTTTGCCGCGACGCCTAGAGCTTGAATGTAGTCCCCCTCATTAACTTCATCCATAACGTGCTGAGCGCCGTCTATAACCTCCACAGCTGTTAATGTGGCAAAAAGCGCGGGAATAACAAACCAAAAATTATTTTCCAGAGCGTTGGCCGTGACCTGATCGCAC
>NZ_ARPM03000193.1 GCF_000388175.3 Holospora undulata HU1
AGGTTTAATGTTGAAAAAAGAATCATCAAAAAGTGCGTATGTGTTCATATGTTTTCTCAAGAAGTTGAGTATAGTTTACATTTTGAGCGGTCTTTAAAAGCAAAGCCATGGCTTCAAAAAACTCTGGTTTGTCGTGAATATGGCTTGGATCTCCATAAATATTAATTAGTGTTGGGTATTTACTTGTAAAATGTGCAAGTTCTTGCGCTTCTTTTGTATATTCAGAAGGTAACTTTGTTCGATCGGGAGCTGCAAAATAGGCCCATGTATCCATAATATTTAAAGGCTCTGAATATATTCCTGTAACCGGAATTTCAATAATCCCGTCTTTTTTAAATAAAGGGCCATGCTGATATGCAATCAAAGGGCTTGTTGATGTTGAAAATCTGTAGCTCAATTCATTCAAAATGCTATACAAAAATTTAAGATCTTCACGCTTTTGAAATGTTCCAAAGTGAGGTGTTCGCCATCCTTTGGCTGTGATACCTAAAACATCTTGTAATGTTTGATGGCCTAAAAGAATATCCTTTCTTAACTCTTCTTGCGACTGTTGATCATAGAAAAAACAACTTGCATGCCTTTTATGCTTTTTGTCAAAATACGTATGTTCTCGTCCGCCATGATTAATAAACTCAGCGCCTTTTTCATGAATTTTGCGGTAAACTTTTTCGCCTTTTTTTAAAAGCTCTCCAGGAACAGCATAAACAGGTGTAATGCCTATATCTAAAAGCTTTGAATGTACTTCACATGCAACTGAAACGTCTTCTTCAGTATCGCAGTCAAACGAGAGAATAAGATAAGACTGGGGCAATATCTTCTTTGCTTTGCGGGCATAAATCCTCCACATCCATTCGGGATTGATTCGGTTTATGACTTTGTAGAGAGTGGATGGAGGCATAACTAGATAGCTTTTTGTAATTTCTGTAACATATCCTGTTTTCCCACGAAAGGATAGAAGTGTGCAGCATCAAAGAAATTGTCCAAAGAAGTCGTTAAATTTGTATCATTATTAAAATCTATAACCTTTCCAAATATCGATTGAATTTCGGAAATCCACCTTTTGTAGGAGTACATGCCAGTTAGAGATATTTGATGGTTTTGTAGGGACTTATGAATGGGACATATAAAAACTATAAACCTTGTATTCGGAAAAGAGGACTTAATATTTTTGAGTTGCTGAAGATAAGTGTCAGAGTATTTATAGTTCTTAAGATTATACGCAGAATAATAATCAAGTGTTTGTTTTATGGCTTCTCCACTAAGGGGACGGTGTGTTCGTCTATATTTGATAAACTCTCTGTCGTAGTAATCCTCGGGTTTGCTGAATAATATGCTAAGGGAAGTATGGGCGACTTTTACCTTTATGTACTCTAAGGCTTTCATTAAGGAAGATGTAGCAAAATCCAAAGTTTCTTCAGTACAGAAAATTGAGGTGTTATTAAGATTGGTTGCATGAAAATCCAAAGACAAGTATATAGTTTCAGGATTCCCCTGTGTTTGGGCGAAAAACTGAAGATATGGGAGGTACTCATTAATAGAAATACCACTGACAGAAAAGTTAAAAGTTTTGTGATTTGAGGGGCTTGCAATATCAAGGTAAGAGCTTCGTGAAGAGCCAATTAGCACAGAACGAAACTGATTTTTATGAGAGTATAAATATGAAGCTTTTATTTTCCTTTCGTTCCCCGACAATACGTAAGGTGTTTTATCAATTTCATAGAAATTATAAGGATCCACATATAAGTTGGTAATGCCACAAAGCACACCTAAGACCGTGAGCAGTGCAAACAGTAATAGGCTAAGTCCCTTATACGTATTAAAATTGGAAGTATATAAACTCACTCAAGTCATCCATTTTATATAAGCAGACTAAGAACGTTAAAAATAAGGAAATTAATATCCACATTCGGGGATTTCCGTGTTTCTCTACGGTTTCTTGAGAATTTGGAAAGAAGAAAGCGATGACTGCGCACATTGCAATAAAAGCAATCTCCGACTTTCCAAAAAAATATGGCATAGGAGATACAGGGAAAGGAAGTTTTTGCTCAAGGTTTTTCCAACCATCAGGAATTATAAATAACTCTTGAACATTAAAGAGATATTTGTAGTATGAAATTGCTGCGCTCAGGCTTTCACTTCGAAATAAGACCCAACCCAAAAGAACGAGAAAAAATGTAAAGCCTACTTTACCCCCCCCCATTGACCTTGAGATTTTTCGTGTGGAAGATAGCAAGTGATTTGCGACCAAAAGTAACCCGTGGTACAAACCCCAGAATAAAAATGTCCAGTTGGCACCGTGCCACATACCGCCAATGGCCATGGTGATTATAAGATTTGCGTGTCGCCTTAGTTTTCCCTTTCTGTTGCCACCCAAAGGTATATAAAGATAGTCTCTTAAAAATGCGGATAGAGACATATGCCAACGACGCCAAAATTCTATGATGTTGAATGCTTTGTAGGGAGATGCAAAGTTTTTGGGAAGATCAAAATTGAAAAATTTCGATATCCCAATGGCCATGTCCGAGTAACCAGAAAAATCAAAATATAATTGAAAGCTATAAGCTAGAATCCCACACCAGCATTCAAGAGGATATACATGCTCTCCTTGCGCAACTGCTTGGAATACTGGTTTGACGTAGGGAATCAAATTATCTGCTAGTAAAATTTTTTTTGAAAGACCAGTAACGAAAAAGATCAATCCTTGGAAAATATTCTTGTAATCAGTTCGGTAGAGGGTTTTATCTGCAAACTGTGCAAGCATGTCTTTGTGGTGCAGAATAGGTCCTGCAATTAAATGCGGAAAATAAGTTACGAATAGGAAGTAAGAGATAAAGCTTTTGTCTTTGTGGGCTTTGCCATTCCAGGTATCAACAAGATAGGCAATTTGTGTGAATGTATAAAAAGATATCCCAAGAGGGATAATATCATTCCAATGGATGCTTGTGATTTTGAGCGTGTGTATAAACACAAGGTCATAATACTTAAAGAAGAAAATTAGAGAAAGATTAAAAACAACGCCTGAAATGAGCCATACTTTTTTTCTTGTTCTATCTATTACTGATCCAAGAAGATAATTTGCTGTAATTGAAATGAGCATCAGGGGAAGATACTCGAGCGCCATAAAACTATAGAAAACAATGGAAGCCAGACACAACACAAGCTTAGGCACGATCTGATTGAAACATACAGAAAATCTATACATTCCAGTCAATATGGGCATAAAAACGTATATAAAAATGTATGAGTTAAAGAGCACTTTTCAACACTTGTTTTATCCGTCCTGCCGCCTTCCCATCCCATAGAGGAGGTATAGATCCTGTTTGGGGGTGTTTTATTTTCTCTAAAAGATTATCCACCGAAACGAGCTGATTCGATCCCATCGTGACAGTAATAGGGCGTTCAGTTGTGTTTCTCATAGTAAAACAAGGAATACCAAGGTATGTTGTTTCCTCTTGGATGCCTCCTGAATCTGAAATAACAGACGAAGAATTGGAAACAAGACTCATAAAATCTACATACCCCAACGGTTCGCATAAGGTTATGTTTTGAGGTAAAGGGTGTATAACATCAAGATTTTTTCGTGTGCGTGGATGAACAGGAAAAATAATAGGCAGATCAATTTGCTCTACCGTATTGAGGATACTTTCTAATGTCTCTTTGACATCTACGTTTACAGGGCGATGAAGAGTTAAAATAATATACTCTTTTTTTTTCAGACCAAAAGTTTTATACGCATCAGATTTTTCAATTTTTTCTTTCATCATACAGTAGGTATCAATCATAATATTTCCAACTAAATAAATGTGTTCAGGATTGATGCCCTCTTTCTTTAAGTTCTCATCGGCGTCTTCTGAAGTTGTCCAGAAACAATCAGAGATTGAATCTGTCACAACACGATTGATTTCCTCTGGCATTGTTCTATCAAAACTACGTAGACCTGCTTCTAAATGGGCAACAGGTAAATGAATTTTCTTAGCGGCAATGGAACATGCCAATGTCGCATTTACATCGCCAACCACCACAACAAGATCAGGCCTGCTTTTTTCTAAACATAATTTTTCATAAGCTATCATCGTTTGAGCTGTTTGTTCGGCGTGCGTTCCACTTCCCCCCCCAAGATAATGATTAGCAGACGGCAATCCAAAATCATCAAAAAAAGATTGAGACATTTGATAATCATAATGCTGTCCCGTGTGGACAATTTCAGGCACACACCATGGTTCATTTTTAAGTGCATGATAAAGCGGTGCAATTTTCATAAAATTAGGGCGCGCTGCACATATGAGATGGATGGTTTTCATGAAATAATGTAATTTTTGTGAAGATTCATAAGTTTTAACTCGGTTACTTCAGGTGACCAATGATTTTTTGCATAAGCATGAGAGTGTTGTGCTAGCTGCTTACGTTTTTTATGGTGAAAAGAGAGTAATAAAATTGCTTTTTTGTAAGATTCAGGAGTATCTTCCACGAGATAAAATCCAGCAGCACAAAGTTCCTCAGCTGGATTGTTATTTCTATCATTTACAATAACAGGAAGACCCACCAGGGCTGCTTCTATACACGTTTTACTAATTTCATAATTTATAGAATGATACACGTAAATATCAGATTGCTGCATAATTTCTAGAATTTTAGAATTCTCTAAACTTCGTATAAAAGTAACTCGGTGCTGACATCCCAATTGATCTACTAATTGTTTCAAAGAATCATGCAAATCACCATCTCCAATCAGCGTAAGCTGAACACCTTCTAAGGAGGAAATAGCATTAATAATCGATGTAGGGTCTTTTTGAAGATAAGTTTGTCTTCCCACACAAAGAAGCTTCAAAGCCCCCTGAATATCATAATATTGCTTTTCTATTGCATTCATTCCAACAACATTGTGAATGATAGAGTAATTTTTGACATTATTTTTTTTTAAGTAAGGTTCGATGGGGGTATAAACTGCAATAACGTGATCTAACTTTTTTAAGCAATACCTCTCTAGCTTGCCTTGAAACAAGCCTATAACTCTATCTTTCCACGTTTTTGCAAGTCGTCCACGTAAATAGTCAACATCAGGATTTCCATGCAAACTGGTGATGCACGCAACACCTAGAGTTTTCTTCATCATAATCCCCAAAAATGTATTGAGATGAAGACCATAGCAACGTATTAAATGGGGGGTTATTTTTTTTGCTAGCTCTATGGCACCATCAGACCACGTCTTCATTAAAAATGGATGCCATCCCAAAGTTCTTTTAAAAAAACCATCCGGCTCAGGGTAATTATAGAAAAAAAGCTTCGCATCCCCAACCATAGGCTGTACTAACCGTGGATCTGGCCGATCATCATTCGTCATCATGATATGCACTTCATCAAAAAGATTTCCTGGATTATAATATCGCGGAATAACTTCACCTTTTTTAACCCAAGCAGAAATATAATCCGAAGATATAATAAGAAGTCTTTTATTCATTTTTTAGCCATTATATCAATAGAATGAGTAAAAGGATGAGTTTTCAAAAAGAAAATCATTTTATTTAACAAGCCAATTAAACGATATTTTTTACAGAATTCAACTACTCTATTGATATGAGATGAGTGAAAGCTAAAGCCATGTCTGATTTTTTCATTGATGTCTATAGACACATGTAAATTCTGAGACACTAAATAATGTTTTACACCCAACATAGTAACGTAAAAAATGCAATTATCTAAAAAAGTGGTTTTTCTTCCAAGAAAGCTTAAGTATAAACGTGCTAAAGGCTTTGGAAATAGAGGAACCCAAGGTACATGATAATGGGCTTCTTTTCTAAATGCACAGTAGTTGGGCGCGATGATAAACATCCTTCCTTTAGTTTTTAAAACACGCTTAGCCTCAAGTATGGCTTTCTTATAATCCGGAATATGTTCAAGTACATTCCAGAACGAGACTATATCGAAGCTTTCATCAGGGTAAGGCAAGCAGAGAGCTGATCCTAGGTTAAATCTTTCCGGATCCACTAATCTTTCTTCGGCACGCTCCTTCGATATTTCGTGCTCAAATACTTCAATCTCAACTCCATAAGCATCATAACCATGATGCACAGCTTCAAGGACAAAACTTCCATATCCCGACCCAATATCAAGTATCTTGGCACCTTTATCGACCAAAAGGGATATCTTTTGAACTAAATAACTGCTTTGTACATTTCCAATATAATCATTGATATGAGTGTCAATTTGTTGAGGTAAAAATATACCTTGGTATTGAGATTGAAGATGCTTTCTTATCTTATTTTCTAAAGTGCTCAATGCTTATTTTCCTATTACAAAATATAAACTTGAAGCTTGTCTGGGCAAGAAAATCCGTCCAAAAAACTCAAAAAGGTCATCCATAATTTTATATCCTCTGACCATAGAATCCAGTGTCCAATGAGGAAGTCCCCATCCTATAGGTTTTATTTCTTGGATGGTAAATCCCGCTTTTTTTATTTTTTTAGACAAACTCTTGACCGTATAAAAATGCACATGATCAGTTATTCGAAGAGATTCTGGCTGGAATTTATAGGCCATCTGCCACCAAAAAGCACCTTCGTTGGGGACGCCAAGGATGCAGACACCATCTTTCTTCAAAATGCGAAAAACTTCACGTAAAGCTTGCTCATCATCTGGAATATGTTCTAACACATGATTAAAAAAGATTGCATCAAATGACTCATCTTTTGCTCCGTAATCAGTCACATCCGCAAGAACAACCTCCTGTGCTATACTTCGTTGGCGCGCTCTTAGCAAGCGTGTAATATTATAGTCTGATCCGTAAAGATTCTTTGCATATGGCTTAAGCCAAAAAAAGTTTGCTCCATCACCACATCCTAAATCCAAAAGGGAGTGAATAGGTTTTTTCGTGGCGTAATAGGCAAGGACAAATTCCACATATTTTTTTCGCTTTAACAGATGGTGGCGATAAGGACCCGCCCAAATATCTTCTTGAGGGGCTTCATACCATTCTTTTTTTCCTTCTATTTTAGCATGGTTAATATAAGATTGAATCTGTTCATAGTTACGAACAAGAAGGGGGATCCCTTCAAATTCGCGTAAATCTTGTTCATACTTTTCATAAAAAAAAGGAGAAGAAGAGTCAAGATAACTGTTTAAATTTTTTGACATACAAGGTACCATCTGTTTGCAAAGTTTTTTAAAAAAGGCAAATTTGACAAAATATAATCCAAGTTAAAGGATTTAAAATGAAAGAGATTACCTATCCATGAAAACTTAGATCTAAATCGCGGAATAAGTGGCAGATATTTCCACTGATCAAGGACTCCTAAAGCATGTATTTCAAGAATTTTTAGCCGATTTAAGCTGCAAAAATTTTTTATCTCAGAATAAGAAAAAGTATTAAAACTGTAATGCCCGTTACTGATGTAGTAATTTTTCCAAAAATTCTTGGATAAATTGTACTTTCCTGTAATATCTAATAATAAATATCCATTTTTTTTCACAACACGCGCACATTCCTTAAGAGTTTTGAAAAAATCTTCAACTAGAACAAGGCAAGAATAAGAAAATAAACAATCAAAAAACTCTTCTTCAAAAGGGATTTCTTCCAAATCTCCAAAGATAAAATTAAGGTTATTTTTTTTTTCTTCTTGAGCTTTTTCTTGAGCAATCTTTAAAAATTGCTCATTGATATCTATACCGTACACTTCTTTGCACAAATTGCTTATAGCAAAACTAAATAATCCATTGGCGCACCCCGCATCTAAAACTTTAGAGGTGTTTTGTACATATTTTAAAAGAAGATTAAGTTTAAGCCGTGCAGAATAGTGTCTTGATACGTCAAATCCATAGGAATGAATTGAAGATTGATAGATTAAATTGCAGGTATAAACTTTGGATGAAGAAGTTTTGAGTATCGTATTTTTCATTTTTTCTCCACTATCGATTTAAAACACGGGCGTAAAACTCCACCAAACCCTTGTTTAAAATTAACAATTCCTTGAATTTTGGGGGATGAATGCTTAAAAAATACTTCACCCATATCTAGGTAGGCGATACCCCGGCTATGAAGTTCTTGAATCATTTTCCAATGCAAAAAATGATTAGCTCCTAGTTTATAGGCAGACTCATAAGATACTCCTGTCCAATACACAGCCTTATCCTTATAAATTCCGTAATTTACAGCTGAAACAGGATATCCCTCGTGGTATGCCATCTCTACAAATGCCTGATTATTGGGGATAGCACTATTAAAGATATATTCAAAATATTGCTTATTGTGAGGAAGAATAGATGACTTTTTACACACGTGTTTATGCATTTCGTAGTAAACATCCAAATCCTTCGAACTAGCTCTTTTAAAAGTTACTCCGCACCGTTGCGCTTTTTTAATATCAGATTTATGCCCTTTTCTTATGTTAGACCAAATAACATTCGTTCCTAATGAAAGATCTAAAATACTAATGCGTGCTGTATGACTTGAAATTCCTTGTAAAAACAAAGGATCCTCAGTATAGCAAAGCGAAGATGTTGCGAAATTGATACAAGCCACTTTCTGTTTTTCTTTACTCAAGCGCCGTCTATATTCTTTTAAAAGTATACTTGTGTAAACAGGATCATCTCTTTGGCAAAGCCACCCTCCTATATTATCTAAATAAGATCTCTGAAAAAAACGATACTTTTTAAAACTAATTTTGTAAAGAGGAAAAATTCCAACGATCTTCTCATCCTCATCAATAACAGCAAAGCTTTCATGAGAATGACTCGACCATTTATTTTTTCCCATGATGAAATCATAAGTGTGCCATAAAAAAGATGATGGATGAGCATACGCAAAAGAATCCCAGTCTTGTTTTGAAACTTCTTGAATATTTACAATAGAAAAGTTCATTACTATCAACGTACCTCATTGAACACATTGTCCATTTTTTCATACTCCGTAATATCTTTAACCCTTCCCTTATCCATGACTACGATGCGACTACAGTTTTTCAGAGTTGTCAAGCGATGAGCAATCATGATAACGGTTCGATCTTTGCTGACAGTATTGATGGTTTCCATCAATCGAGCCTCTGTTTCATTATCCAGCGCCGAAGTGGCTTCATCAAAGATAAGCACCTCTGGACTATGGTAAAGTGCTCGAGCAATAGAAATACGTTGGCGTTCTCCTCCAGAAAGGCGAATACCATGCTCTCCAACAAAAGTCTTTTCTCTTTCTGGTAAACTATCAATAAAATCACGAAGCTGAGCCGTATCAATTACTGCATCTAATCTTAATTTATCTGTTACCGTTTCACCAAAAGCAATATTTTTTTCAATGGTGTCGTCAGTTAAATAAATACTCTGCGGCACGTAGCCGATCTTTCCATGCCATTGATAGGAATTTACTGGATACTTTTCATCTACCAAAATGAACCCTTTGCAGGGGGGTAAAAGACCAAGAATAAGATTGACAAGAGTTGATTTTCCAGAGCCTGTCTCTCCAACAATTCCAATAAATTCACCTTTTTTAATCTTTAAGAAGATACCACTCAATGCATCTTTTCCTACATTGATATACCTAAATGAAAGATCTTTTATCTCAAGATCTCGATCAAATGAAAACTCAGGCACGTCAACATAGTTTTTTTTAGCAGCCATCATGATATATTCCCGATGAACACGTTCAATGGAAGGAATCGTGGACTTAAAAATGTTAAGCTGATTGATGATTCGATTGAGTCCAGGCATCAAGCGAAACCCAGAATACAAATACCCCCCAAGCATTCCAAGCATGTGCACAGGGCTTTCTTGATCTAAACATAGAATTCCGATAGTTACAACAATCCCCCCCATAAACAAAATCTCAATAACTATACGTGGCAAAACATTCAGCGATGATTGAAGGGCTTGAATCTTTCCTTTTTTAAGGGAATGCACTTGATAGGCGTTAATAAAGAATTCTCCTTTTCCTAAAAGCACAATTTCTTTGAAGGCGTGAAAAAATTGAATAAGATTTTGATTTCCATACAGAGCTGTTTCTTGAAGCTTTTGTCCAAATTGATAAAACCAAGGCAACACAAATTTAGTAATCACCACAGCAATCCCCCCTCCAATCCCTAATATCGTGAACGCTAAAGAAGGATTCATGTAAATGATTACACCGATAAGAGCAAAGAAAACCACTCCTTCCGATAAAATAATGGCAATAGCAACCATTCCACTTGAAAATACCATTTCAGTATCACGGCCCACTACTTGCGTTCCTAGAGAAGAATTTCTCGTTAAATAAAATTCGTAATCCGCCCCTGCATAACGATGAAGAAGTTTGCCTTTGAAGTGATAACTCATCTTTTGAATAAAAAAATTTTGAAAGAAAATCTCAGATGCAGCAACGATATTTTTTATCAAGTACACTACGCCCACTATCATAGCAGTGTAAAAAACAACACGCCCGGGGGATAGATCAGAGGGAAAATCAATTTTACCCAAATATTTTAGTCCCGTTTCTGGCGCATTTAAAACTTGAGCAAACACAACGAT
Organism: Holospora undulata HU1; assembly: GCF_000388175.3. GTDB lineage: Bacteria > Pseudomonadota > Alphaproteobacteria > Holosporales > Holosporaceae > Holospora > Holospora undulata_A. The sequence goes on from NZ_ARPM03000193.1 coordinate 10,486, forward strand.
AACCGAAGCAGTCACAACTTCCAAAAGCGAAGTTGTTAATGCAAATGCCACAATGCCAAGCCACTTGAGCTTTTCCTCACGTGTTAAAAGTGCACGCAGCTTTTTAATTGCCGATAATATAGATGGAGTTGTCATACGAGCTAAGCACCTTTGGTACAAATAACATTATTAATCAAAAAATTCTGATTTAGATCAGACACAACAACACCGACTTTTCTTTCGTTCAACAAATTGCTTAGTAAAATCCAAAACTGGTTTCTTTGATTATAAAGTTCTTTGAAATCAGAATACTTAACTTTAATATACAAATCAATAGTTTTTCTAGGCTTCTTAGAATAAAAACGTGGAGTGCGCAGCTGAAAAAATTTTTTGGGCGAAAACACTCTCTAAATGATAGCGTACACTTCACTAAACATCTTAGGTTCCAAGTAAAAATTCTTTGCTCCTCCTTAGTTTTTTAAACAAAACACACTCATACTTAATGAAATTACTTTTTCATTACTATCCATTCTAATTAGAATGTAATGATTGTACAACAATCTGAACAATTATGGAAACATTTTTACAAACTCCTCTGATTTCCCACTATTCAATATTTTTTGGAAGGGTAAAATTCAACTGTATAAATAAGATGACGCTTAATTACGCAGAATTTGTCTTACACATTCTAGAACAACTGGAAAAACCTTCCTCGTACAAATTTTTAATCTAGAAAGCTTTGACCAAAAAGACTAAAAAAAGTTTTTATTTTCCAAAGTCCAATACATGCAAGGATAAAAGAACGCAAATGTCCACATACTTTTTCCTTTGTCGCACACGCTTTAACTGTTATGATCTATGAACAAAAAACAAACTAACCGTCGTAAATCTTGCCAAACCATGATAAAAAGCAAAAAATCAAACTTAAATTTACCTAATAAAGTTTCTATTATCTTTTTTTTGATTTTGCTTAATATATCATTAAAAATCATCTATTAATTTTTGAATATTATAAAAACAAATTTTTTTATATTTTTTTTCGTTAATTACTACAACCTACAAATACACTCTTCTTGCTTTTTGAAAAAACTTAACCTTACCATCGTGAAGTGTCTTTGGAGGTGATCAAATATGCTTTGCGCTTATTTAATTGATAGAGACGGAAAGGCACTTAGTTAAATAAGATTGATTTTTTGTTTACAGAAATAATATTTTTATCAAAAAATTTCTATTCTATTTACCTATTATTAAATAAAAATCAAAACCGAATAGGAGATAAGATGAATACAACCACGTAAAGAAAGGATACTCAATATCCTGAATATACTCCTAAAAGAACTCAGTAAAAAAACAATTTGTTGTTTTTTTATCTTCCCCTAAAAAATTCTTAATAAAGCAAAGCTAAAATTTACTCTAAAACCAACACTCCCACTTGCAGAAGAAACCTTAAATTAAATAATGCAAAAAAAACTGGCGGAGATCGGTTTACCACAACCTAACCAACTCCAAACTGGGGTGGTATGGTCATGTTTTCATTCTCTGCAGCAATTGTAGAGGCGTACATAAAGAGTGTCAAATGAACGATTTTGGAATCTCTATTAAAGCTTAACGTGTCCATAAAATCTCTATTTTCGTGATGTTAAGTACATGAACATGTCCCTAAAATTACGCTATATGTAACTTTACAGACATGCCGTGACTTATTTGTGATAAATTTCGTCACTATTGAGATAGAGGCACTTATTTCTGGAGGTGGTGATAAGGGTTGCCATTATTATCGATAATTATTGAAGTCGATAATAGTATGCTCTTGTATTTTCTCAGGTGGTGATAACAAACTTTGCTATTATCGCATATTAACTTATTCGATAATAATTGATATGCTGTACCTATTATTAAAAACAAAGGGTGTTAAATGGATATAGAGCAATCACCAAGCGGTCAGATCATTAAGGCCTCTACAGGCTATAAAGCCTTCATCCCAGCGACTTTACCACCGAAACTTGAGTGGGATGATGCGCTTGTCTATAGTCTATCGCGCGCTGATTTCTTGCTTGGGAAATTGGCCCGTGAAGGCAGTAGATTGCCCAATCCTCATCTTCTATTGCGTCCATTTATAACCAGAGAAGCTGTATTATCCAGCAGAATAGAAGGCACTCAGGCGACTTTAGGTGAAATTCTCGCAGCAGATAGCGGCGTAAATGTCAAACAAAATCCAGATGATTTGCAAGAAGTTCAAAATTACATCAAGGCAGTAGATTATGGCATCAGAAGGTTGCAAGAATTGCCGCTATCTTTACGGCTAATCAAAGAAATTCATGGGTCTTTGATGCAGAGCGTCAGAGGCTCTCATGCGACACCTGGAGAATTTAGACGCACGCAGAATTGGATAGGTTCACCTGGGTGTACACTAAACACAGCAAAGTTTGTACCTGTACCCCCTGATCATTTGATGAATGCTTTAAGCGAATTAGAGAGTTTTTTACATAACAGGCAAATGCCGCCTCTTATTCACATTGCTCTGTGCCATTATCAATTTGAAGCCATACACCCCTTCTTAGATGGTAACGGACGTGTTGGGCGGCTCCTTATTACTTTATTACTTATCGAGCAAAAAATGCTTCCTTCTCCTTTGTTATATTTATCGGCATTTTTTGAAGCAACTCGCGATGAGTACTACCGGCAGCTATATAATGTGAGCCGAGATGGCACGTGGCGTGATTGGCTCATCTATTTTCTGAGTGGCGTTGCAGTTCAATCTGAAGATGTTTTGTCCAGGGCGGAGCGTATCAATGAATTATTGCAGTCGTGGAAAATAATGATAGCAAGCAGTGGTTCATCGGTTGCAGTAGACATTGTAGAGCGGCTTGCGGTTAATCCTTATGTAACGATTAATAAAATTGCTGAAGATTTAGGGGTTGCCTATAGCACAGCACAAAGAGGCATCCAAAAACTTGAATCCGCAAACATTATTCAAAAGACTTCTGATAATAAGCGTGACAAAGTTTATTGTGCAAATGCAATACTCAACATTTTAGAAGAGCCTACAAGAATTAGCGCGGAAGCTAATGGATAGGCGCGAATAACATGAATGTAAAGAGGCTATATGACAATTACTTATTGAAACAGAAAGGCTTATTTTAAGAACCTGGAAAAAAGATGATGCAGATCCTTATTTCCACATTAACCAAGATCCCAAGGTGATCGAGTTTTTGCGCGGACCACTCGCGATGGAGCAAGTGAATGATTTCATCCCTGCGGTGAACAGTCATCAAGATAAGCACGGTTATACATTAGGGGCTGCCTGTCTAAAGGAAACCGATGAATTGATGGGCTTTATCGGACTTAACTATACGACTTTCGAATCCGATTTTACCCCGGCGGTTGAAGTGGGTTGGAGACTTGGCTCTCAGTATTGGGGCAAAGGATATGCAACAGAAGGTGCCAAAGCTTCCTTGAAATACGGATTTGAGAAATGCGGCCTTAAAGAAATCGTTTCTTTTACAGTGCTCGCAAATGTTAGGTCTTTAAGGGTCATGGAAAAGATAGGATTAAAACGAGATTTAAACGGTGATTTTGCTCATCCCAAACTCCCAGACGATCATAAACTTTCTCATCATGTTCTGTATAGATTAAGCGCTGATGAGTATATCAAATGAACAGCTTCCAATCCAACATCATCAGTATTTATGGCGAAAAAGGCAAAGCCTGGCTAGATGAACTGCCTGAGCTTGTTACGGCAATATCTTCAAAGCTCGATTACGTGATTTAATTGAGGTCACTAATCTTACATACAACTATGTGCTGTCAGGATTTCAGGGCGATAATCCTATGATTTTAAAACTTGGGATTGATAGTGAAGGTATAGCTCGAGAAGCATTTGCACTCAAGTGCTTTGCGGGCTGTGGTGCAGTGAAGGTGCTTGTCGAAGATAATGGAATGTTGCTTTTGGAAAGAGCCGTGCCTGGTGCGTCATTGGAAAGCTATTTTCCAAATATTGAGCAGGAATCTATTGAAATTGTTTGTAGAGTTATGAAAAATCTGCATCAAGCAAATATTACTACGCCTCACAATTTCCCCCACATCAAAGATTGGCTTACGGCTTTGGATAAGGATTGGGATATTCCAAATCATTATCTGCAAAAAGTAAGAAAGCTCCGAGATGAGCTATTACAAACTTCTAAGCTAGATGTTTTGCTTCATGGTGATCTGCATCGCGCTAACATTTTGCAAAATGGTGATGATTGGCTGGTGATTGATCCTAAAGGCGTGATTGGTGAATCAGCTTATGAAGTGGCAGCTTTTATTCGTGATCCGATGCCGGAATTACTGAATCAAGCTGATGCACCAAATATTGTTCTCAATCGTATCACTCGCTTTGCTGCACCCCTCGAATTGTCAGAACGCCGAATCATTGATTGGTGTTTTGTGCAGGCGGTGCTTAGCTGGGTATGGGCACTAGAAGATGGTTGTGATTCAAGATATTGGGAACGATTAGTAGAGATTTTGAACTCTTGCAGCATAAGTTGAGAGTCTATATCTGTGATGTGGGATAAGCTTCATTTAGCATATCCGATATAGCATCATAATATCCCCATCCCATATGTTCAGCTTTTTTTACAACAACATGGAGTCTTTGTTCAAAGTTAATAATTTCTTGATATTCAAAGGTTTTCATGAGTTTTAGGGCGTTGCTGAAAACAGATTCTAAGCTGCAGTAATACTGCTCGTACATATCCCCAAATTCGCATAAAAAATCTGTCCCATATTTCCACATAGCAAACCATTAAATCAATGAGGCCAATCTTATCATTTGTAGCCTTTTTATAATCACTAATAGCTTTTTTGGCATCTTTGAGGCTAATTTGTTGGTTGTTTTTCCATGGTTCACTAGGCGCAATATACTTTTTAATGATACTTTTATAGCGCGCAAGCACCTCCTCATTTTTGATAAAACGCGCTTCAAGAAAGTCTTTATTTTGCTTTGAAAGAGCGTATAAATCTGCGATTAATACCAGCAAATCTCGTTCAGAGCATTTGGGCAATGTTTTTCTGATATCTAGCCATTGATTAGTATTTTTTTTTAATAATTTTACCTTTTTCACTCATATAATTACCATCAATTGTATTGCCATATGTAAAAGTTTAAGTAGCTGGCGAATAGAATCCATGACAGATAAGGAACCATCAGCAGCGAAACCGCTTTCATTTTTTTGTAAGTCAGATAAATAAGCGCACAGACCAGAATATCCATAGCGACCAAAACTACGAGAGAAATCCCGGTTAAATGGTAATGGAAAAACAAAGGTGTCCAGCTCCAGTTTAAAATGAGCTGAGTTACGTATAATGTTGTGATAACACTTAGCTTAGGAAATGAAGACGTGCGCCAAATGAGCCAGCCGCAAGCGCCAATCATTCCGTATAAGATAGTCCAAGCAACCGGAAATACATAATTTGGCGGTGTCAGGGGTGAGCGATTTAACGTGCTATACCAAGTGCTAATCTCTGGCTTGGTTAGAGAGCCGATAGCTCCACCAATCGCTATAAGTGCCACAATCCAGATGATTAAAGAGAAGCGGGTTTTATTTTGCATCTTCTGCCTTATTATTAAGGATTGTATTAATGTAAACAAAAAATTGACTTTGAAAGATTGAATTGGGATCATACTTCTTTTTAAGATTGATCCATGACTTAATTTCAGGATAAGCAGATAATAACTGTTCTGGAGTATAATGTAATCGATATGGAAGGTAAAAAGTTCCATTTACAGCCAACGCATCATCGATAAGCGCTTGAGTAAACCTTTTCATTTTTTCTTCGTCTTCTGGAGTTTGTCCTTGAGAGAAGAGACATACGAGACCATAAACATCTTGTTTAGCATAAGGCAAAGATGATGTAGCATCCTTTTTAACCTCTCGTATCGTTACATTCAAGATGTTGATATTGTGTGCTATTACATGCATCTTTAGTTTTTGTATAAATTGGGATACATGTTTTTTAGGGATAAAGTATTCATGCAAAATATCTTTATTTTTTCCATAAAGGGGCCAGAGAATATGTATGTCTGTATTCATCGCATCATTGCGGCTCAACAACGTTGGTTTTTCTGCAAGCATCTTTGTATAAGTTTTTTCTGCCTGCCATCTGAGCTTTTTGCCTAGATTGTGGTACTCAGAAAATCTAAAAATGCTACGTTTAATTGCTATAAGCTTTTCAGGACTAATGTCATTTTCTTCTGCAAAAGTTTTTTGAGTTTCGTACCAAAACAAACCAACTTCATTCAAGAGATTATCTTGGTCTGTAGAAAGTCTAGCATAAGCTAATTCTATTTTTGGGTTACCGCTAATACTTTTCTCAAACTTCTCATGGAAATTCTCTGCTTTTGTAAAGAGGGCGTGAAATTTCACAAGCGAATTTGGGACAGTTCCAAGTTCTGCATCTACAATCAATGCAAACATACCGTATCCACCTATAACTGCATTAAATAATTCTGGGTTTAGAGAAGGAGAAATAGTCTGTATATCTCCATTAGCGGTTATAACAGTCATTTTTAATACTGTTGATACAATGGGTGGAGAACCCACTTGCCATCCGTGAACATTTACCCCGATTGAACCTCCAACGGTGAATATATTATCTGATTGCATAACCTTAACGCTTCTTCCATGGCGTGCTAGAATTTCCTGGATTTTTTTCCACGTAGCACCAGCTTGTGCTGTTACGGTATTTGTTTTGGGGTTATAGGTCACATTGTTAAAATTAAGCATATTCAGAAAAATAGCATCCTTAGAGAAAGTTTGCCCACCCATAGAGTGCCTGCGCCCCCCAATGCTTATGGGTTTGCCCTTTTTCTTGGCTATTTTAATACCTTCTTGCATATCCTGAATATTGTTTACTTTTATCATTGAGTGAATAAATTCGGCATTTCCTCCTGCATCTAAAATTCTTTTGCGTTTTCGTTCTAGTACATTTTCTATTAATTGCGGTTTATTGCTTTGCAACCCTTTAACGCCAGACTTATATAAAGATTTTGCACGTTTAGAATCATCAACGGTCCAACTAATAACAGGATAACCGTGAGCCACAAGGTTTGCCAGTACCCTGGGGGCTAGGTTGAATCTGGGACCTAATACATCAGGTCTAATAATTCTCCGTACTTGTTTTTGCACCCAGTGTTGTTTCAAAACCCATGGAATTTTGTTAAATTGATCCTGAGATTCTTCACCAAATGCCGTTGTATTATCAGCAAAATCATACATCAGCATGATGTCGCGACTGTATAACCTGATGGTGGCTAATGTAATAGGATTAAAAGATTCAACAAATACATTATCCTGAAGCTGATATCGTTTTATACAGTCAACCACACGATGTGCCATCTGAGTATCGATTTTATTACTAGATTTTATATCAAGAAAAATTACTTTTTGTCTTCCCACAATAGTAAAAAATTCCTCAAGTGAGATCAGCTTTTCTTCTGTGCCTTTATATCGCGCTTGTGACAGTCGCGACCAATCATAATCTTCTGGTATTCCTTGATGGTCTGTATATTCTTCTAAAGTATCTCCATGATATAAAAATAACACGCCATTTTTTGACATACTGACATCAACTTCTATACCATCTACTGTACTTGATAGAGCTTCCGTAATTGCAGATAGACTATTTCCTGGGAAAGAATCCGATATTAATGCCTTATGTGCTATAACTTCCGGAAAATCATAGTGATTTGCGCCCACCGGTAAGGCGGTAGGTGTATATAGCGGTTCTGTAATGGAATACATCCAAAGCCCAACAAAGAATACTAGGAACGTGTATTTAAATTTTTTGCCCATTTATAACCTCGCCAATAATTCGTTTTTGTAAACCAGCCTCAGAGCTGTTTTTATCTGCTATCTGGCATAGCTCAAATGTTGCTTTCCACAATGCCCAGGCGCGGGCTCGGAGCCATGTATCTGGGGCCATATCCATTTTTGATATAAAAATCTCACGAGATTTGCCGCTCAAATAAGTCCATGCAATAACAAGATCACAGGCAGGATCGCCAACCGCAGCACCGCCAAAGTCAATGACTGCTGATAGTTTTCCACCATCCATCAGTATATTGCCAATCGCAAAATCGCCATGAATCCATATTGGCGCCTTATTCCATATTGTCGCACAAGCCTTATCC
>NZ_ARPM03000192.1 GCF_000388175.3 Holospora undulata HU1
AGACAACATCGCTATGGATCTTGTCGAGCGCGTCAATGACAATTTTCAACGCATTAGTCCAACACTTTCAGTTTGATTGGGGATAGATTTTAGATATCACGTTTTTCGGCCGAAAGAAAAAAAAGTTAAGAGGTAAAAAGGGGGCAGAGCATTTTCATAGACATTGCTTAAAGTTCGTTGGTCGAAGAAAATTCCCCCGTAAAAAAACCTGATAAAAAATGGATATAGAGCTTAAAGAAAAATGGTAAGGCGTAATTTCAACCAATATTAGCCCGTAACCAAGCATTCTGGGTGTACAGATGATCTTTTAAAAAAAATAGAATAAAAAGAAGTCAAAAACTTATAAATTGAGCAACTAACAAAAGATGGCTCCCCTCGTCTTTTTTTATGCATCTCGGGCCTGTCTGGAAAGTGAATTTAAAGATTGCGACTGGGAAGGCTCATGATATATATAATGGATTGAAGGTAATTTATAAGTGATATAAAATGGAAAAAGGAATAAATAAGCAGTTAAGTTTTGGTGAATCTAATGTGGAAGATTTGGTAAGGAAAGATCATCCCTATCGGACGATTTTGAGGATTGTAGATTTTTCTGGCTTAACCCGAGGTATTTCGTCGCTTTTGAACCGAAAATATGGTCGACCTGGCTATAATGTAGAATCTGGGTTCAAGTGCTTGATTCTACAATGGATAGAGGATTTATCGGACCGTGAGCTAGAGAGAATATTTGCAAGAGAACAATGCTGACAAATTGTTTTGCTCCTTTACGCTTATGGAAAAAACACCAGATCATTGTTATTTTTCGGAATTGCGCAAGAAAATTGGAACTGAAAAAATTGGAAAACTGTTCAACAAATTCGGTGATAAATTGCGTGAAAAAGGCTTAGCTTCCAACGTTTTTACCTTTGTAGATGCGTCAAAAATGATTTCCAAATTGAGTCTTTGGGATGAGCGCGACATGGCGATCAAAGATGGCCAGGAAAAATTAAATAACTAAAACATCAAAAAATACGTGGTGGATAGTGATGCAGATTATGGCTGCAAAGGTAACAATGAATACTGGTATGGATATAAACGTCATGTTTCTGTATGCATGAAGAATGGATTGATCACAAAAACTGCGGCAACTAAGGCGTCACTGACTGATGCAAAAGGTCTTAAGCACGTATGCCCGCAGGTGTTATGGTGGTTGCCGATAAGAGGTATTGCGTGAAACCAGCCCAAGATACGATAAGGGTCAATGGGTGCCATAGCGGAGCCATTTTGAAGGAAAATATGAAGGGAAAGAATCGTGAAAAGATAAGTTTTTAACCCGCATTCGTATGCCGTATGAGGGAGTTTTTTCCAAGATGGACAAGAAAGTAAGGTACAATGGAATCGCCAAGGTGCAGTTCCAAGCGATAATGCAAGCAATATCCTACAACATCAAAAGATTGGTAAAAATAGACGCGCCACCACTCATTTTTGGGTAACCCAAGGGATTATTACGTCTAAAATTCAATAGAATCACCAAAACCCACTCGAATTTAGCCAAAATTCACCAAACATCTGTGGGCTCCTGCTCATCTGGTCGTAATGCTTTTTAGATTTTTGCCATTCTTGCTTTTTCTAAACAGGCCCAGCCTTTATAAATAAATCTATGCTCTGTCTCATGTGCAGATGCGACAGAGCAAAGATGATCGTATCCCAGTCAACAATATAAAGAGCGTTTTCTTTATCAAGAATCAAGTTCCAGCCGTGCATATCAGCGTGGCATAAAACATAGTCGAGAGGTTGCTTTTGGATCGTGATTGCAAGCTCTTCAGTTTGCTCAATTATTTTAAGACTCTCTGCACTTTTGGATTTCAGGAACAGTGCCATTTTTACAGCAACAGGCTCTTCACCCCCCTCACTTTCAATGCGTACTAGAAATGCTTTGACGGTCTCGCGTCCTTTAGAAGAAAACGTCTCCCTTGGTATATCTTTTGTTATTGATGAAGGAATATCGGTGCTGTGAAGCTTTTTAATGACCTCACCAAATTGAGCCCAGTGATCTTCTGATAGTTTGGTGTCAACGCCATTACGGCTTTCGACATAAGGGTACAGAATTGCCTTGAATGATGCCAAACCTGTCCAAAGTTGCCCTGTTTTGGTTGCAAGAGGTGGGATCACTTGCTTGATGCCCAAGTCAGCAATATATTTAGGCACTGATACGGAGGCTTCTAGAAATTCACCACTTCTTAATTTAAGAAAGTGGTCTGCTCCGTCCGTGGTTGTCACGCGATAAACAGCTGTGTTGAAATCAGCGCCAAGAGGCAGAAACGTTATTTTTTCCACAGTCAGCCCATACGCCTCCCGTAAACACGCAATGATTTCTTCGTCTTTGAGATTAGGTTTTATTAGCATTCTTTTTTATCTCACACTATTTTCTAATATTGTCACTGTATTTTTACCTGGATTGATTTCCACCATGACTCCATAAGGCAATATCCACATTGGATCAGAATGACCAAAATCCATACGTGTAACTATTGGGATAGGTGGTATCTTGTATTCCTCGAAGACTTTCAGTAGTGCTTGATCATATTCATGAAAGTGTCCCACCGTCATATACGACCCACCAGGTTTACTAAACAAAATACCACTTAAGCGACTTATTATGCCTTGAGCTGCTAAGTTTCTCATAAACCTTGTGACAGCAGAAGGTTCTATTCCTTCTTCTGATGTCTCAAGAAACAAAACTGCTCGATCCCATGTAGATAAATCGGGCCAGAGTTCAGTATTATTTAAAAATTGCATAACCTCCAAGCAGCCACCAATAAGCCTACCTTTACAGATATGTTTGTTTTCGCCAATGAAATGCCATCCAATTGGCGGATTTAAAGAACGCCTAATACTTTGATTATTTTCATCAGACCAATCCCAAAGTTCTGTTGTCCATCCTTCAGTATTATTAGAAATTGCACCAATTATTTCGCTTGAAAATAAAATTTTAAAAATGCTACTTATCGTATAGTCATGCATTGCAACATTTTCAGCAAAAGCTGTCATAACAGATGGGCCATAAAAGGAAGTTAATCCTGCTTTAAGGCACATAAAGTGGGTCACAGTTGTATCAGAATAGCCCATTACCACTTTAGGGTTATTCTTGATAATATTAAAATCAATGAATGGTATAAGGCGAAGAGAATCATCTCCTCCGATATTTGAAATGATCGCTTTGATGTGTGGATCAAGAAACGCTTCCATCAAGTCGTCTGCTCTAGCTTTTGGATTTTGATAAATCCATTTAGCGCTTTTAAGAGCATGTTTTGTATGAAGAACACGCAATCCAAAAATTTCTTCAAGGCGCTGCTTTCCCACCTCAAAACGATAAGGAAAAGTTGCTGGTCCTCCCCAAGACAAAGTAAATTGCTGTAACTGTATCTCCGTAATTTAACTTCGGTGGCTTAATTAGTGGCTGCATTTCTTTCGACCTCTGATAATAAATTAAACTCAAGCATGCCACTTGCAATAAATTCAAATGACTCTTGATCGATTTCTATTCCGATAACATGTTTGATACTCATCTTTCTCTCGAATAAATATTGTTTTTAAACAGGATCTCAAACCCAAGTTTTTGATAGACCCCAAGCCCTGAATCGGAGGATTCCAAAAAGCAATGACGAGCGCCTGATTTTTTGGCTTCGAATAGCACGTAACGCATGAGCGCGCTAGCATATCCTTTGCCCTGCAATTCGGGTAGAGTGCCTACATCGTCTATCCTTGCAATGGTGTTGTCGTGCATTGATAAAGTAATCGATACGATTGGTTTTTCCTGTTTGTATAAGCTGAAATGGCGAAGATTAATATTCCGTTTTAAGGCATTCTCATGGGGGGGGGGCATAGACCCTACAAATTTCAATCGTTGATTCAAATGCGCTTATCAATGGGATCATCCAGTCATTTAATTGATTATCATTCGATTTGATCGTAGCTTCAGAATCAAAACTCGCAGTTTGGTCAGTTGCAAGGTAATCTAAATCCACAACCATTGAAACGGATTTGCTTTTCTGAGTGTAACCCATGGTGTTTAAAACATCTGCCATTTGAGGGGTACACAATTCTTGCGGAATGATCACATCAAAAGAAAGATTATCCTGATCAAAAAACTGCTGCCCTTCGGTTAAAATTTTATCCAGAGCGTTTGTGTTCAGCTGGGCAATTCTCAAGAACGCCAAAAATCTCATAGCCGTGCTTTAAATAGAAATCTTTAGCTTGGTGATTAAATGTATCTAAATGGCTCATCTTGGCCCCCATAGCCCTAGCATCAGCTTCAGCTTGATTAAGTAATAAGGTACCTAATCCTTTGAGCCTATGACTTTCTTCCACAAAAAGTACGTTAATAGCCAAACATTCGCCTAGATAAAAACAACTTCTAATACCGGCAATAATTAAGCCGTTTTCTTTGATAACATAATCTTTCAAAATTTCTGTATCACCATCAAATGAAACTTGCTGGGCAACAAAGGAATTGACCTTATCATTGAGCGTCTCTGCTTCTGCGTTTGTAGCGGGAGATAATTTGTAATCTGCAATCATATCGCCTCCCTCATTCTGTCGGCCTGATACGCCATCTCAATTGTCCCATTGGTGCGAAAATTAGATTGGAGATATTCAAAATATTGCATGCGATCGTCACCACCTTCATCAGACAGAAAGATGTATTCACAATAGTCGCCGATGTCCTGAATAATACGTTCAAAACGATAGTAGGCCATCGCATCCTGATTTATCTTTGTTTGGCCATAGCCCTGATAAAATAGTGATTCTTCTTCGGCGGCTGTCAGGCTACTATCCCAAATACCAGCGCCGATAAACATCAAATCACGCTCGACGGGGGCAAAGATGAGCGTATCCCAGTCAACAATATAAAGAGCGTTTTCTTTATCAACAAACAGGTTCCAGCCATGCATATCAGCGTGGCATAAAACATAGTCGATGGGCTGTTTTTGGATTGCGAGCGCAAGCTCTTCAGCGCGCTCAACCAGTTTAAGTATTTCGCTATTTTTGGATTTCAGGAACAGTGCCATTTTTACAGCGACAGGCTCTTCAAAAACCTCACTTTCAATGCGTATCAGAAACGCTTTGACGGTCTCGCGCCATTTAGAAGAGAAGCTCTCCCGTGGCACATCTTTTGTTATTGATGCAGGAATATCCGCGCTATGAAGCGTTTTAATGGCCGCACCAAATTGAGCCCACTGATCTTCTGATAGTTTGGCTTCTACGCCATTACGGCCTTCGACATAAGGGTACAGAATTGCCTTGAATGATGCCAAACTTGTCCAAAGTTGCTCTGTTTTGGTTGCAAGAGGTGGGGTCACTTGCTTGATACCCAGATCAACCAAATATTTTGGCACCGATACCGAAGCCTCTAAAAATTCACCACTCCTTAATTTGAGGAAATAATCTGATCCGTTATTTGTTGTAACGCGATAAACAGCCGTGTTGAAATCAGCGCCAAGAGGCAGAAACAATACTTTGTCTATGGTCAGCCCATACGCATCCCGCAAACACGCAATGATTTCTTCGTCTTTGAGATTAGGTTTTATTAGCATTATTGGTTACTCAATATAATAGTCATCGTTCCTGTTAAATAAATTTAGCTACGCATAACATATGTAAACATAGCATATTTCTTTTTGGAAGGATAGTTGAATCTGCTTTCCATCCCTTGGTTTACCTTATTTTCTCCATTTCGAATCTCTATCGCAACGAAGGTTTTCGTTCTCTAAAAAGTGAGGGGGCAAAAAACAGCAATCCTCTGAAACCCAGGCAAATAGAGGTTTTGGGACATGCGTACATTCGCCCCGAGAGTTCGCAAGTATCGGAGATGGAGAGCGTAAAAATTGAGATTTTTGGGGTAAAATGGCTAAATTGGAGAAAGTGAAGCACGGGTCAACGGCAAACGAAAACCTTGAAAAGCCGATAAATACTGGGATTTTGAGACCTGATGACGCTACCCCAAAAAGACAAGAGAAAAATTCTTTTCAAAAAATCTGGCGGAGGTTGGCTGCATCTCAAACAACCTGCTCTGAGTGGCATTGGAAAGGTGATTTTTTAATGAAAAGTAGAGTGCTCTGAGCTTCGCACCTTTAAGTAAAAGGGGAACAAAATTCGAAAAAAATTTACGCGATATGCTTGACTTCATTTTCTAAGCAGGGTAAGTTTTGCTCATGAACATAGATTCATGTTTTGTTAACTTTTTTGGAGACCTTAAAACCGCATGGCCGCTTTTCAAGATACCTGCGAACAGACTGAGCAAAAGGTGATGGTGCATCTCTTAAGTGAGATTGAGCGCAATCCATCCTTTACACAGCGTGGGCTGGCCGGAGAGCTTAACATCGCTTTAGGTCTCATGAATCAATATTTGAAACGTTGCGTGACAAAAGGTTGGGTCAGGGCTTCTCAAGTATCACCCCGCCGCATTACATATTTTTTAACACCCGAAGGCTTTATCGAGAAAAGCCATATGGTGAAAGACTATCTTGCGCGTTCCATGACCTTTTTTAGAGATGCTCGGGCGCAGTGTGAAGAGGCTTTTGAGCACTGCAAAGCTCAAGGCTGGTTAAAAATTGCGTTAGTGGGCGAAGGAGATTTAGCGGATATTGCAAAACTTGTCGCATCTGGCAGTGATTTTACGATTGATGTTGTATCAACGAAGGCTGATCTGAAAAAATATGACGCTGTGATAATCACTGATGTTATGAACCCCCAAGGCACTTACGATGCCATTAAACATAAAGTTGAGTATCATCGATTATTGACCTTAAATCTTTTGCATATTTCAAAGGGGTTATCATGAGTGCACCCAATAGATTTCAAGATTTGACTAGGAAGCAATTGGTGAGCGCTAGGAGTGTATTAAACATACATGACGACGCGCGAATCCAAGAAGCTGACGACGTTCAAAGCTTGAAAGATGAAGGGTGTATTACGTGGTGTGTCGCCCATACTCAACCTTTAAAGGAACTGGTCGCTCAGCAACATTTGCTCGATCAAGGTTTTGAGGTCTATATGCCAAGGTTTAAGAAAACCGTTCGTCATGCACGAAAGGTTGAAGAAAAGCTCGCCCCCCTGTTTCCCCGTTATATCTTTGTGGGTATGGACTTAAGTTCTGCAAGATGGCGCAGTGTCAATAGTACGCGCGGCATTTCTCATTTGCTCATGAGCAATGGCTTAAAACCAGCAACAATCCCAACGCGCATTATTAATGATTTGCACGCCCAAGAAATTGGGGATGGCATTGTGCCTGTGGCAAGCCTTGTGAGCTTTGTTAAAGGGGAAAAGGTGCGCATTGTAGAAGGCGCATTTGCAGATCAAACAGCTATTTTTGAGTCCATGGATGATAAATCCAGGGTTCAACTATTGTTAACTTTTATGGGAAGAGAAATGAAAATGACTCTCCCCACTTATGCTGTGGAAGCAGCGTAAGTAAAGAATCTTGCCGGTGCTTTTGTGCCGGGGGTGAATATTAGATTTTTAGCAGTCTCGGTGATTTCACCCGGACTGCGGCAGCTATGGTGAAATAAAATAAACGTGTCAACTCCATCTATATTATCGGCAATTAAAAAGCTGCGTGCACTTTTAACACGTGAGGAAAAGCTCAAGTGGCTTGGCATTGTGGCATTTGCATTAACAACTTCGCTTTTGGAAGTTGTGACTGCTTCGGTTATCGTTGTGTTTGCTCAAGTTTTAAATGCGCCAGAAACGGGACTAAAATATTTGGGTAAAATTGATTTTCCCTCTGATCTATCCCCCGGGCGTGTTGTTTTTTACACTGCTATGATAGTGGGCGTAGTGTACTTGATAAAAAATATCGTTGCTGCATCTGAGATTTTCTTTCAAAATTTTTTTATTCAAAAGATGAGTTATCACTTCAAAGGCAAACTTCTTCATCGTTATGCAGGGGCGGATTACGAATTTTATTTAACGAGAAATTCTTCTCTAGGAACGCAAGTAGTGGGCCGTGATACTGAAATGGTATTTTCAAGTGGAATGGTTGCTATTGCCATTATTTTATCGGAAGGAGTGGTTTTCTTTGCTCTTATCGGTGTAATCATTTACATGAATCCTTCTTTAGCGTTCACGATATTAGGGATTGGAGGGGGGATTGCTGTGGTGATTACTAAATTTGTGTTGCCTTGGTTTTATCAATTTGGACAAAAGCTTCAAGAAACAGCTCTGTATGGAAATCAAAATCTTATTCAATTTTTTCACGCCTTCAAAGAAATTGTGCTTTTAGGAAAAGGAGAATTCTTTATTAACGCCTATCAAGTGCATTCCCTTAAAAAAGGAAAGATTCAAGCCCTTCAATCATCGCTGAATGTTTTGCCACGTATAGTTATTGAGATTTTGTTTATGGGGGGGATTGTTGTAACTATCGGAATTCTATGTTTAGATCAAGAAAGCCCTGTGCACATGCTTGGAATGCTTGGGGGGTATTTGTATTCTGGGTTTCGCTTGATGCCTGGACTCAATCGAATCATCAATCAGCTTAACATTTTTAAGTCCACGATTCCTTCCATTGAACGTGTTCATCGGGAATATATCATGATGGCTGCTAAAAAAAACTATGTTGACGTGCCTGAGTTTTCATTTGATCGAGATCTTGAGATAAAAGATCTTTCATTTAGGTATATCAATGTAGGAAAAGATGCATTGAGTGGTATCTTCTTAAAGATTAAAAAAGGTGAATTTATTGGAATTGTTGGAGAGACAGGCTCTGGAAAATCAACTCTTGTCAATCTTATTCTTGGTCTTTTACCCCCCTGCAAAGGGTTCATTTTGGTAGATGAAAAGTATCCAGTAAATTCCTATCAATGGCATGGAAAGATCGGCTACGTGCCGCAGAGTATTTATTTAACTGACGACACCATTGAAAAAAATATTGCTTTTGGTGAAACGGTAACAGATAAATTAAGATTAGATGCAGTAATTGATACGGCTCAGCTTCGTGATTTTATTGATAGTTTACCAGAAAGAGAAAAGACTTTTGTTGGAGAGCATGGTATTCGCCTTTCTGGAGGAGAACGCCAACGTATTTCTATTGCTCGAGCACTTTACCATAGTCCAGAGGTGCTTATCTTTGATGAAGCCACTTCGGCGCTGGATAATGAAACAGAGGCTCGATTGATGGAAACCATCAATACTGTCAGCAAAGATCGAACCGTTATCATGATTGCTCATCGCTTGACAACTCTGAAAAACTGTAGTCGCATCGTAGTCATGGATAAGGGAAGGGTTAAAGATATTACGGAGTATGAAAAAATGGACAATGTGTTCAATGAGGTACGTTGATAGTAATGAACTTTTCTATTGTAAATATTCAAGAAGTTTCAAAACAAGACTGGGATTCTTTTGCGTATGCTCATCCATCATCTTTTTTATGGCACACTTATGATTTCATCATGGGAAAAAATAAATGGTCGAGTCATTCTCATGAAAGCTTTGCTGTTATTGATGAGGATGAGAAGATCGTTGGAATTTTTCCTCTTTACAAAATTAGTTTTAAAAAGTATCGTTTTTTTCAGAGATCTTATTTAGATAATATAGGAGGGTGGCTTTGCCAAAGAGATGATCCTGTTTACACAAGTATACTTTTAAAAGAATATAGACGGCGCTTGAGTAAAGAAAAACAGAAAGTGGCTTGTATCAATTTCGCAACATCTTCGCTTTGCTATACTGAGGATCCTTTGTTTTTACAAGGAATTTCAAGTCATACAGCACGCATTAGTATTTTAGATCTTTCATTAGGAACGAATGTTATTTGGTCTAACATAAGAAAAGGGCATAAATCTGATATTAAAAAAGCGCAACGGTGCGGAGTAACTTTTAAAAGAGCTAGTTCGAAGGATTTGGATGTTTACTACGAAATGCATAAACACGTGTGTAAAAAGTCATCTATTCTTCCTCACAATAAGCAATATTTTGAATATATCTTTAATAGTGCTATCCCCAATAATCAGGCATTTGTAGAGATGGCATACCACGAGGGATATCCTGTTTCAGCTGTAAATTACGGAATTTATAAGGATAAGGCTGTGTATTGGACAGGAGTATCTTATGAGTCTGCCTATAAACTAGGAGCTAATCATTTTTTGCATTGGAAAATGATTCAAGAACTTCATAGCCGGGGTATCGCCTACCTAGATATGGGTGAAGTATTTTTTAAGCATTCATCCCCCAAAATTCAAGGAATTGTTAATTTTAAACAAGGGTTTGGTGGAGTTTTACGCCCGTGTTTTAAATCGATAGTGGAGAAAAAATGAAAAATACGATACTCAAAACTTCTTCATCCAAAGTTTATACCTGCAATTTAATCTATCAATCTTCAATTCATTCCTATGGATTTGACGTATCAAGACACTATTCTGCACGGCTTAAACTTAATCTTCTTTTAAAATATGTACAAAACACCTCTAAAGTTTTAGATGCGGGGTGCGCCAATGGATTATTTAGTTTTGCTATAAGCAATTTGTGCAAAGAAGTGTACGGTATAGATATCAATGAGCAATTTTTAAAGATTGCTCAAGAAAAAGCTCAAGAAGAAAAAAAAAATAACCTTAATTTTATCTTTGGAGATTTGGAAGAAATCCCTTTTGAAGAAGAGTTTTTTGATTGTTTATTTTCTTATTCTTGCCTTGTTCTAGTTGAAGATTTTTTCAAAACTCTTAAGGAATGTGCGCGTGTTGTGAAAAAAAATGGATATTTATTATTAGATATTACAGGAAAGTACAATTTATCCAAGAATTTTTGGAAAAATTACTACATCAGTAACGGGCATTACAGTTTTAATACTTTTTCTTATTCTGAGATAAAAAATTTTTGCAGCTTAAATCGGCTAAAAATTCTTGAAATACATGCTTTAGGAGTCCTTGATCAGTGGAAATATCTGCCACTTATTCCGCGATTTAGATCTAAGTTTTCATGGATAGGTAATCTCTTTCATTTTAAATCCTTTAACTTGGATTATATTTTGTCAAATTTGCCTTTTTTAAAAAACTTTGCAAACAGATGGTACCTTGTATGTCAAAAAATTTAAACAGTTATCTTGACTCTTCTTCTCCTTTTTTTTATGAAAAGTATGAACAAGATTTACGCGAATTTGAAGGGATCCCCCTTCTTGTTCGTAACTATGAACAGATTCAATCTTATATTAACCATGCTAAAATAGAAGGAAAAAAAGAATGGTATGAAGCCCCTCAAGAAGATATTTGGGCGGGTCCTTATCGCCACCATCTGTTAAAGCGAAAAAAATATGTGGAATTTGTCCTTGCCTATTACGCCACGAAAAAACCTATTCACTCCCTTTTGGATTTAGGATGTGGTGATGGAGCAAACTTTTTTTGGCTTAAGCCATATGCAAAGAATCTTTACGGATCAGACTATAATATTACACGCTTGCTAAGAGCGCGCCAACGAAGTATAGCACAGGAGGTTGTTCTTGCGGATGTGACTGATTACGGAGCAAAAGATGAGTCATTTGATGCAATCTTTTTTAATCATGTGTTAGAACATATTCCAGATGATGAGCAAGCTTTACGTGAAGTTTTTCGCATTTTGAAGAAAGATGGTGTCTGCATCCTTGGCGTCCCCAACGAAGGTGCTTTTTGGTGGCAGATGGCCTATAAATTCCAGCCAGAATCTCTTCGAATAACTGATCATGTGCATTTTTATACGGTCAAGAGTTTGTCTAAAAAAATAAAAAAAGCGGGATTTACCATCCAAGAAATAAAACCTATAGGATGGGGACTTCCTCATTGGACACTGGATTCTATGGTCAGAGGATATAAAATTATGGATGACCTTTTTGAGTTTTTTGGACGGATTTTCTTGCCCAGACAAGCTTCAAGTTTATATTTTGTAATAGGAAAATAAGCATTGAGCACTTTAGAAAATAAGATAAGAAAGCATCTTCAATCTCAATACCAAGGTATATTTTTACCTCAACAAATTGACACTCATATCAATGATTATATTGGAAATGTACAAAGCAGTTATTTAGTTCAAAAGATATCCCTTTTGGTCGATAAAGGTGCCAAGATACTTGATATTGGGTCGGGATATGGAAGTTTTGTCCTTGAAGCTGTGCATCATGGTTATGATGCTTATGGAGTTGAGATTGAAGTATTTGAGCACGAAATATCGAAGGAGCGTGCCGAAGAAAGATTAGTGGATCCGGAAAGATTTAACCTAGGATCAGCTCTCTGCTTGCCTTACCCTGATGAAAGCTTCGATATAGTCTCGTTCTGGAATGTACTTGAACATATTCCGGATTATAAGAAAGCCATACTTGAGGCTAAGCGTGTTTTAAAAACTAAAGGAAGGATGTTTATCATCGCGCCCAACTACTGTGCATTTAGAAAAGAAGCCCATTATCATGTACCTTGGGTTCCTCTATTTCCAAAGCCTTTAGCACGTTTATACTTAAGCTTTCTTGGAAGAAAAACCACTTTTTTAGATAATTGCATTTTTTACGTTACTATGTTGGGTGTAAAACATTATTTAGTGTCTCAGAATTTACATGTGTCTATAGACATCAATGAAAAAATCAGACATGGCTTTAGCTTTCACTCATCTCATATCAATAGAGTAGTTGAATTCTGTAAAAAATATCGTTTAATTGGCTTGTTAAATAAAATGATTTTCTTTTTGAAAACTCATCCTTTTACTCATTCTATTGATATAATGGCTAAAAAATGAATAAAAGACTTCTTATTATATCTTCGGATTATATTTCTGCTTGGGTTAAAAAAGGTGAAGTTATTCCGCGATATTATAATCCAGGAAATCTTTTTGATGAAGTGCATATCATGATGACGAATGATGATCGGCCAGATCCACGGTTAGTACAGCCTATGGTTGGGGATGCGAAGCTTTTTTTCTATAATTACCCTGAGCCGGATGGTTTTTTTAAAAGAACTTTGGGATGGCATCCATTTTTAATGAAGACGTGGTCTGATGGTGCCATAGAGCTAGCAAAAAAAATAACCCCCCATTTAATACGTTGCTATGGTCTTCATCTCAATACATTTTTGGGGATTATGATGAAGAAAACTCTAGGTGTTGCGTGCATCACCAGTTTGCATGGAAATCCTGATGTTGACTATTTACGTGGACGACTTGCAAAAACGTGGAAAGATAGAGTTATAGGCTTGTTTCAAGGCAAGCTAGAGAGGTATTGCTTAAAAAAGTTAGATCACGTTATTGCAGTTTATACCCCCATCGAACCTTACTTAAAAAAAAATAATGTCAAAAATTACTCTATCATTCACAATGTTGTTGGAATGAATGCAATAGAAAAGCAATATTATGATATTCAGGGGGCTTTGAAGCTTCTTTGTGTGGGAAGACAAACTTATCTTCAAAAAGACCCTACATCGATTATTAATGCTATTTCCTCCTTAGAAGGTGTTCAGCTTACGCTGATTGGAGATGGTGATTTGCATGATTCTTTGAAACAATTAGTAGATCAATTGGGATGTCAGCACCGAGTTACTTTTATACGAAGTTTAGAGAATTCTAAAATTCTAGAAATTATGCAGCAATCTGATATTTACGTGTATCATTCTATAAATTATGAAATTAGTAAAACGTGTATAGAAGCAGCCCTGGTGGGTCTTCCTGTTATTGTAAATGATAGAAATAACAATCCAGCTGAGGAACTTTGTGCTGCTGGATTTTATCTCGTGGAAGATACTCCTGAATCTTACAAAAAAGCAATTTTATTACTCTCTTTTCACCATAAAAAACGTAAGCAGCTAGCACAACACTCTCATGCTTATGCAAAAAATCATTGGTCACCTGAAGTAACCGAGTTAAAACTTATGAATCTTCACAAAAATTACATTATTTCATGAAAACCATCCATCTCATATGTGCAGCGCGCCCTAATTTTATGAAAATTGCACCGCTTTATCATGCACTTAAAAATGAACCATGGTGTGTGCCTGAAATTGTCCACACGGGACAGCATTATGATTATCAAATGTCTCAATCTTTTTTTGATGATTTTGGATTGCCGTCTGCTAATCATTATCTTGGGGGGGGAAGTGGAACGCACGCCGAACAAACAGCTCAAACGATGATAGCTTATGAAAAATTATGTTTAGAAAAAAGCAGGCCTGATCTTGTTGTGGTGGTTGGCGATGTAAATGCGACATTGGCATGTTCCATTGCCGCTAAGAAAATTCATTTACCTGTTGCCCATTTAGAAGCAGGTCTACGTAGTTTTGATAGAACAATGCCAGAGGAAATCAATCGTGTTGTGACAGATTCAATCTCTGATTGTTTCTGGACAACTTCAGAAGACGCCGATGAGAACTTAAAGAAAGAGGGCATCAATCCTGAACACATTTATTTAGTTGGAAATATTATGATTGATACCTACTGTATGATGAAAGAAAAAATTGAAAAATCTGATGCGTATAAAACTTTTGGTCTGAAAAAAAAAGAGTATATTATTTTAACTCTTCATCGCCCTGTAAACGTAGATGTCAAAGAGACATTAGAAAGTATCCTCAATACGGTAGAGCAAATTGATCTGCCTATTATTTTTCCTGTTCATCCACGCACACGAAAAAATCTTGATGTTATACACCCTTTACCTCAAAACATAACCTTATGCGAACCGTTGGGGTATGTAGATTTTATGAGTCTTGTTTCCAATTCTTCGTCTGTTATTTCAGATTCAGGAGGCATCCAAGAGGAAACAACATACCTTGGTATTCCTTGTTTTACTATGAGAAACACAACTGAACGCCCTATTACTGTCACGATGGGATCGAATCAGCTCGTTTCGGTGGATAATCTTTTAGAGAAAATAAAACACCCCCAAACAGGATCTATACCTCCTCTATGGGATGGGAAGGCGGCAGGACGGATAAAACAAGTGTTGAAAAGTGCTCTTTAACTCATACATTTTTATATACGTTTTTATGCCCATATTGACTGGAATGTATAGATTTTCTGTATGTTTCAATCAGATCGTGCCTAAGCTTGTGTTGTGTCTGGCTTCCATTGTTTTCTATAGTTTTATGGCGCTCGAGTATCTTCCCCTGATGCTCATTTCAATTACAGCAAATTATCTTCTTGGATCAGTAATAGATAGAACAAGAAAAAAAGTATGGCTCATTTCAGGCGTTGTTTTTAATCTTTCTCTAATTTTCTTCTTTAAGTATTATGACCTTGTGTTTATACACACGCTCAAAATCACAAGCATCCATTGGAATGATATTATCCCTCTTGGGATATCTTTTTATACATTCACACAAATTGCCTATCTTGTTGATACCTGGAATGGCAAAGCCCACAAAGACAAAAGCTTTATCTCTTACTTCCTATTCGTAACTTATTTTCCGCATTTAATTGCAGGACCTATTCTGCACCACAAAGACATGCTTGCACAGTTTGCAGATAAAACCCTCTACCGAACTGATTACAAGAATATTTTCCAAGGATTGATCTTTTTCGTTACTGGTCTTTCAAAAAAAATTTTACTAGCAGATAATTTGATTCCCTACGTCAAACCAGTATTCCAAGCAGTTGCGCAAGGAGAGCATGTATATCCTCTTGAATGCTGGTGTGGGATTCTAGCTTATAGCTTTCAATTATATTTTGATTTTTCTGGTTACTCGGACATGGCCATTGGGATATCGAAATTTTTCAATTTTGATCTTCCCAAAAACTTTGCATCTCCCTACAAAGCATTCAACATCATAGAATTTTGGCGTCGTTGGCATATGTCTCTATCCGCATTTTTAAGAGACTATCTTTATATACCTTTGGGTGGCAACAGAAAGGGAAAACTAAGGCGACACGCAAATCTTATAATCACCATGGCCATTGGCGGTATGTGGCACGGTGCCAACTGGACATTTTTATTCTGGGGTTTGTACCACGGGTTACTTTTGGTCGCAAATCACTTGCTATCTTCCACACGAAAAATCTCAAGGTCAATGGGGGGGGGTAAAGTAGGCTTTACATTTTTTCTCGTTCTTTTGGGTTGGGTCTTATTTCGAAGTGAAAGCCTGAGCGCAGCAATTTCATACTACAAATATCTCTTTAATGTTCAAGAGTTATTTATAATTCCTGATGGTTGGAAAAACCTTGAGCAAAAACTTCCTTTCCCTGTATCTCCTATGCCATATTTTTTTGGAAAGTCGGAGATTGCTTTTATTGCAATGTGCGCAGTCATCGCTTTCTTCTTTCCAAATTCTCAAGAAACCGTAGAGAAACACGGAAATCCCCGAATGTGGATATTAATTTCCTTATTTTTAACGTTCTTAGTCTGCTTATATAAAATGGATGACTTGAGTGAGTTTATATACTTCCAATTTTAATACGTATAAGGGACTTAGCCTATTACTGTTTGCACTGCTCACGGTCTTAGGTGTGCTTTGTGGCATTACCAACTTATATGTGGATCCTTATAATTTCTATGAAATTGATAAAACACCTTACGTATTGTCGGGGAACGAAAGGAAAATAAAAGCTTCATATTTATACTCTCATAAAAATCAGTTTCGTTCTGTGCTAATTGGCTCTTCACGAAGCTCTTACCTTGATATTGCAAGCCCCTCAAATCACAAAACTTTTAACTTTTCTGTCAGTGGTATTTCTATTAATGAGTACCTCCCATATCTTCAGTTTTTCGCCCAAACACAGGGGAATCCTGAAACTATATACTTGTCTTTGGATTTTCATGCAACCAATCTTAATAACACCTCAATTTTCTGTACTGAAGAAACTTTGGATTTTGCTACATCTTCCTTAATGAAAGCCTTAGAGTACATAAAGGTAAAAGTCGCCCATACTTCCCTTAGCATATTATTCAGCAAACCCGAGGATTACTACGACAGAGAGTTTATCAAATATAGACGAACACACCGTCCCCTTAGTGGAGAAGCCATAAAACAAACACTTGATTATTATTCTGCGTATAATCTTAAGAACTATAAATACTCTGACACTTATCTTCAGCAACTCAAAAATATTAAGTCCTCTTTTCCGAATACAAGGTTTATAGTTTTTATATGTCCCATTCATAAGTCCCTACAAAACCATCAAATATCTCTAACTGGCATGTACTCCTACAAAAGGTGGATTTCCGAAATTCAATCGATATTTGGAAAGGTTATAGATTTTAATAATGATACAAATTTAACGACTTCTTTGGACAATTTCTTTGATGCTGCACACTTCTATCCTTTCGTGGGAAAACAGGATATGTTACAGAAATTACAAAAAGCTATCTAGTTATGCCTCCATCCACTCTCTACAAAGTCATAAACCGAATCAATCCCGAATGGATGTGGAGGATTTATGCCCGCAAAGCAAAGAAGATATTGCCCCAGTCTTATCTTATTCTCTCGTTTGACTGCGATACTGAAGAAGACGTTTCAGTTGCATGTGAAGTACATTCAAAGCTTTTAGATATAGGCATTACACCTGTTTATGCTGTTCCTGGAGAGCTTTTAAAAAAAGGCGAAAAAGTTTACCGCAAAATTCATGAAAAAGGCGCTGAGTTTATTAATCATGGCGGACGAGAACATACGTATTTTGACAAAAAGCATAAAAGGCATGCAAGTTGTTTTTTCTATGATCAACAGTCGCAAGAAGAGTTAAGAAAGGATATTCTTTTAGGCCATCAAACATTACAAGATGTTTTAGGTATCACAGCCAAAGGATGGCGAACACCTCACTTTGGAACATTTCAAAAGCGTGAAGATCTTAAATTTTTGTATAGCATTTTGAATGAATTGAGCTACAGATTTTCAACATCAACAAGCCCTTTGATTGCATATCAGCATGGCCCTTTATTTAAAAAAGACGGGATTATTGAAATTCCGGTTACAGGAATATATTCAGAGCCTTTAAATATTATGGATACATGGGCCTATTTTGCAGCTCCCGATCGAACAAAGTTACCTTCTGAATATACAAAAGAAGCGCAAGAACTTGCACATTTTACAAGTAAATACCCAACACTAATTAATATTTATGGAGATCCAAGCCATATTCACGACAAACCAGAGTTTTTTGAAGCCATGGCTTTGCTTTTAAAGACCGCTCAAAATGTAAACTATACTCAACTTCTTGAGAAAACATATGAACACATACGCACTTTTTGATGATTCTTTTTTCAACATTAAACCT
>NZ_ARPM03000191.1 GCF_000388175.3 Holospora undulata HU1
ATTCATAATCATACAAATTTCTCTCCTCAGATAAAGGATAAATACCCCATGGATGACTTGGATGTTCAGGCGGCTGATGAAAAACGGGCTCTGCATTACCAAGATCAATAATTGAAAGGCCTAAAATTTCTTGCACAACCCAATAAACGCCCCCATGAGATACAATCAAAACAGGGCCTTTGTGTTGTAATGCCTTTTCTAGTCCTCGCGTAATTCTTGATGAAAAGTCAGCGTATCCTTCCGCTCCTTTGATATCTTCTCCGTTCCGCCAACCATTGATCCATAAACCGTTGCCTTTGAGCTGGCCTTCTTTTTCGCCCCAGCATGCCTCTTGTAATTCAGTGATTTCGATGATAGGAGCTTTTATGTGCTGGGTAATGATATCTGCCGTCTTGCAAGCTCTGCGTAAAGGAGAGCTCACAATAGTCGCTATAGGTTCGTTTTTTAGCAATTCTGCTGCATTTAAGCCTTGAGAAACGCCTCGATCATTGAGAGGAATATCTTGGCTGCCCATGGCTCTATGCTCAAGGTTCCAATCCGTTTCACCGTGCCTAAGGAAATAAAATGGCTTGAGAGGAAGTCCTGTCATAATTCTTTCCGTAAATAAAGTTTCGCCATATGACCTTCATTTTCATATCCGATGCGTTTATAAAATTCATGAGTGCCGTCCTGAGCACGTCTCAGACCAGAGGTTAGGTCAATAATGGCTGGTGAATGTTGTTTTGCAATATCTTCAACAAATTTCATGAGTTTTTTTCCTATACCCATATTTCTGTGGTTTGCTGATACAACGATCCCAACAATAAAAAAGCGAGTTGCATCTGAGATCAAATGATCCGTTGTTGTCCAAGCAACAAATCCTGTAATTTCTTCATTCATTTCGCATACGGCAACGCCAAAACCAGAATTACTCGAGAATTTTAAAAACCTTCTATTCAAATCCTCCAAAGTAGCCGGGTAACCTAGCTCTGATAAAAGAGGCAAAAGTCTAGGGGTATCATCAATTGTCGCGCGCCTTATCATCCCAAAATCTTTTTCATATAATAGACGTAGGCTTTCTGAAAAAGTCACTTTATATCAAGTTAAAAACCATCTTTTGCCATGCGACGGGATAAAGCACGCATTAACCTGCGACGCCCAGCTTTTTTCTGCTCTTTACGCTTTTTTGAAGGCTGAATATACGCCTCCCTTTTCCGAATTTCTTTTACGAGCCCCTCCAACTGAAGTCTCCGCTTTACTTCTATTAACGCTTTTTCTACGTTTCCGTCTTTAACAATAACTGCCACTTTACTTTATGCTTTTATACCATCGTCATAGATTTTATCACACTCTTTGGACTTGATCAATCACCTTTTGATTTTATCGAACTATATAGCTAAATTAGTATAAAAAGATTGCGAGAGATGGAATTGGAATAAGTGATCAATTAAGCAAAGTAATGTTCTTCTTACATGTTGGGCTTAGGCTCATTTTTTCTTATAACCTGTATTCATGATTCAGCTATTCTTCTTAATAGGATCATGAAATGGGCTATCATACTCATGTTTTCAGCAGTCGCTATGGCAATTTGCATGATTTTTAGATACCCTTCGAAAATGATTTAGCCATGCAAATGTTCTTTCGACAATCCAACGCGTTGGAAGTATAGACCATCCTTGAGATATACGCTTTGAGATTGCTATAGTTTTATTCAATAGAATTCTCACAAATGCCTCCATGGGGGTTCTATATCCCGCATCTGCACACACTTCCTTTAATGTAGGATAACTCTCCCAGCACCTGTCATTGGCCTTATGAACAGTGATATGGAGCAGATTACCTTGCCTATCAACACCACTATGCCGTTTACGTATCTTTTTTCCCCCCATCTATACCTATTTTTTCTGAGG
>NZ_ARPM03000190.1 GCF_000388175.3 Holospora undulata HU1
TTGGGTGCTACCAAACCTTCCAAAAGAAAGCGGTAGTGTATGGATAATACTACTTTCTATAAAGGAAAAGCTATGCAAAAGATGCTAGAAGATGCCATGGTTTTCTTTATTTGCCTTTTTATTCCCCTGATCTAAATCCAATTGAGAAAAAATGGGCCCAAGCAAAACATATAAGAAGAACTTTAACTTTTTCAATTAATCTCTTATTTCAACTCCTTCTATCATAATCTTTTTATACTGTTTTAGCTATGGTATACTGAAAAAATAATTATTAAATAGTGGAATTGGAAGCCAAAGTATCAAGTTATAAATATATAAATAGGGAGATAAAAAAATCTTCTTTTTTAAAATGCTTTTGGGGTCTTGCTAACGGTTCCTTGCTTTGGCAGAATTATTCATGAAATTTATAAGTGTGGTGTCATGGCAATGAAGATCCAGCTTTTTTCTCACCTTAGAGAGCGAGTGTTGTCTAGTGTCTGGATGACACTTTTTCTCGCGCTACTTTTAGGAATCGTATATTTGTTCCAAGGTTCTCAAAGGATCGCTTACGTGATTTTGTTTGGATTTGTTTTGGGATGCTTAATTGAATGGGGATATGCGTGTTTTATTTCCACGACATGGAAGAAATACTATATATGGCCTTTGGGGAGCGTATTCATTTTAATTGGGGGAATGGCTTTTTTAGAATCTTTTAATACAAAAGGATGGACCAGTTGGATTGTGATCGTGGCAAGTTCTATCTTTACCGATACATTTGCCTACCTTTGTGGGTCTTTGATGAAGGGGCCTAAAATTTTTCCTTCTGTTAGCGCTGCAAAAACTTATTCAGGTGCAATAGGAGGGCTTGCACTGTCCTGTATTTGTACCGTGACGCTGGGAGCTTTTTTGCATCATCCCATTGGTTGGGGAAGTGCGGCGGCTTTAAGTGTTTTTGCTCAATTAGGAGATTTTTTAGAGTCTTGGGCAAAACGTCATCTTGAAATTAAGGATTCTGGAAATTGGATTAAAGGGCACGGTGGGGTAATAGACCGTACAGACAGTTGGTGGATGACGGCAATTGGATATGGAATTGAGCCTTGGATATAATTAATGTTTTCTGAGCTGCACCCATTTATGGATTACGCTTTAGTTTTGGCAAAAAAAGCTGAGCTTCAAGGAGAAGTTCCTGTAGGTGCAGTTTTGGTTTACAACGACAAAATTATTCTTGAAAATCATAACAAGATGCGTCAAAATAACAATCCTTTGGCGCATGCAGAACTTCTTTTACTGCAGGAAGCGTACAGCTTTCTTAAAACGTATTATTTGTCTCAGTGCAGTCTTTTTGTCACTCTCGAGCCTTGTGGTATGTGTGCCACTGCCGTGGCATTGTCGCGATTAAAGGCGGTATATTTTGGTGCTTACGACCCCAAACATGGAGGAATTGAACATGGTGCGCGTGTGTTTGATAAGGAGCAAAATTTTTTTAAACCAAAAACTGTGGTGGCAGGGGTGCGCGCTTATCATTGCGAAAATATTTTAAAGAATTTTTTTTCTTATCGACGGGGGTAAAAAAAGATATGTATTTTTTTCAAATACCATGATTTTTTTATCTTTTAGGGAAGTGGGGTGGCTGTTTTGGGGCATTCTCTTGGTATATATTTCTATTCAAGATGTGTATTATCGTAGTTTTCCTCTCTGGAGTGTGGTCGTTTTAGGAACTATTTCTTTGTGGCTTTGTCCTGCGTGCTTAGGAAATGTATTGGTGTATGCAGGAATTTTTAGTTTTTTTAAAAATTTTGGAAAATGGAAATGGAATAAAACGTATCTTGAGTGGGGAGATGTAGAAATTTTAGCACTGCTGAGCAGTTTAAGTGACAACGTTTCTGAATTTTTTTTGATTTCTGGAATTTTAGGCGCCTTAGGGTGCTTAGTCTTTCGTCAGCACGGCATTCCTTTCGTTCCTTTTATGAGTGTTTCTTGGTGTATTGTGGGGGGAAAGGATTTCATTTTACCCTAGTCTAGGGCCCGTCCTCAATTAAGCCAAAGAATAATTGAAGCCAGGCGAATGGTGCTAAAAAAGTTTACAAACCTTTTATCATAGCGTGTGGCAATGGTGCGGTATTGCTTTAAGTTTAGCCAAGAAATTCTCTGATCAAAGACGGGATTTAAAAAGATATGTACATAATATGAAGGCTTTAAACGGTTCTTTTTAGGGGGG
>NZ_ARPM03000189.1 GCF_000388175.3 Holospora undulata HU1
CCCTTCAAAAAAGTGAGGGGGAGTATATGGTTTCTGCCCCAGTTTCTGTCTTTGTACATAGCCTATCAATGCCGCTTTCATCAATATATACAATATTTGGATACGCTATATTTGATCGATTCTTGATGCCGACTTTGCTTTTATTTACTTTACTTTTCTTGGCTTGCTTCCACGTACGAAAAGTTTTTTTCAAGCTGTAGCCTAATCTTTTTAGCCAGCAACTGATTGCAAAAATATTTCCCCCAAATTCCTGAGCGGCTTTTTTTAATGGCATATCTTGGGGTTCTTTGACGTACGCTTCAAGTTTTTCTAAGTCAATCTTTTTTTCTGAGCCAAACACGCCTCTTAAGAAAATAACTGCCTTCTTGTCCAGGTTTTCTATACCACCTGTCTATCGCCGATACACTTATTTTAAATAAGGTGCGCTGCTTTAATATACCCGCCCTCCTCTCATCTAAATATTCTATTGCCCTTTGTCCTAAATCGTTGCTGTAGCTCTTTGTAATTTTCCTTTTATTTTAACAAAAAAATTACACCTAATTTAACTTAAATTACTATATACTTTGTGTTTACTATACAAAAACCTTCTTTTCTCTACAAAAAAACAAGGGAAGATTTTCCCTTGTCTAATTTACAATACTTTTTAGTTCATCAGATTTTTAGCTAGAAATACATCTTTTCCGACGATATATGCCAATAAAAATTACTATAAGTGTTCCAATTAAAGCACAAAAAGGAACTATGCTCAATGCATAAGCATAGCTAAGCTCTAAAGGGAGCTTGTACTTTTTTAGATCATCTACAAAAAATCCAATAATGGGATGAAAGAAGGCTCCTCCTAACATGTTTAACGTGTTTAAAAATGCAATGCCAGCACTAATTCTGTTTGCATGACACCAATCTTTTGCTGCAACAAAAATCAGAACCTGATAACAGCACCCTATTCCTAACCCAATAAACCATAAAGGAAGGCTCCACAACGGAACACTATAAAATAGCAAAGCAAAAAAAGCTCCACTCATACCAATACCGCAAGCGATAATTGCCAAATAATTTCCTAAATGTTTTGCTAAGAGCGTAACTATTGGGCTTCCAACCATCATCCCTTTAAAAATCCACGAAGCAACGCCAGCTGCTTCAGAATCAGACAATCCATAACTCTTAACTAAAAACGGTCCTGCCCAAACATCTGCAAATCCCTCTAGTACTCCTACCATCAAAAGATTTGCGATACCCAAAAAAATAAGCGCCGGATTCTTAAAAATATGAAGAAAATCTGTAGATTCTTCTGAGGAATGATTTCTTACAGAAGAAGGTAAACGTAAAGATATTAGAGCAATTCCTCCCCCAATTATCAGTATTCCCAGCGCTACAGATTGCCATTGGTAGTGATCTAACAAACTTCGTACAGGTTGTCCTCCATAAATTGCTCCCAACAGTCCAAAAGCAACAGCAACTCCCATGACTTGACCGTAGCGTTCTTTAGGAAACCATAAAGAAATTGCTTCTGCGGTACATAAAAACCCTGCAGCAGAACCACTTCCAATAAGAAACTGTGCAACCATAGCCAAATACAAAGAATTTGTGTAAGTAAGTATTCCAATCCCAAGCGCACACACAGATGCACAAAAACACAAAACTGTACGCATTTCCAAACGACCAAAAACAAAGGCAATGGGTAACTGCATTATTGCGTATCCGTAGTAATACATTGACGCCAAAACTCCAAATTCTGCAGAATTTACAGAAAATTGCTGCATCATGGTATCCATCATCAATCCAGGCCAGCGTCTTAGTATAAACTGATACCCAAAAAACGAAAGAGGAATACTAAGTCTTAAACAAGCCTTTATCCAACTAAAGCTTGTACCTGATTGTACCTTATCGAAAGCGTATCTCTGCTAAATAAATATTCGGACCAATATAACACAAAAAATTTAATTTTAGAAGGGGACTGCAGGACTAATTTGAAAGGCGCGCTGAACAAGAATAGTATCAACATGATTTTCCTTCTAAATAAGACTAGAGTTTAAAAAAACTAAAAAAATTCAATCTATCTAGGCAGTGTAGACAATGAAGCCAAATAACAATTGAAGCCAAGTGGACAGCGCCCAGAAAATTTAAGGACGTTTTATCATAGTTCTGAATAATAGCACGCTACTGTTTTGAGTGTTCAGTCCCAACACCATATATTGGATTGTGATCAAACTCTTTAAGAAAAATATCAAAGGGAGTTTGATATCTCAATGAGTTAAGTTTACGTCGATGATTAATAATATAAAACAAAAGTTATCAAATTCTTTTTAAGTTTTTCCAATTACTGATAATATATGTTTTTGTTGTATATTGTTTGATCATTCTGTTTGTACCCTCCACCTGTCCATTGGTCCAAGGATGTCTAAATTGTGTAAGCCTATGCTCAAGTTTATAAGCTTTACACGTTGCATCAAAAGGATGGGGGGGGGTGGGACAAAGATGCTCAGCTAGAAGCGCATAGGTAAATTGAGCACCATTATCAGTCCGGATCTTAGTAATT
>NZ_ARPM03000188.1 GCF_000388175.3 Holospora undulata HU1
AGATCTGGGCCATTTTCTCAAAAGTTGACTTTTTGACCCCGGTTAATCTTCTAAAGCTTTTTTCTGTCTCTGCTTTTTATTCTTCGTACTTACTTATCTTTCTTTTCCAGTACATAAACAAAGTTTTATTTTATGTTTTTTCAAGGGGCCTAATATGTTTTGAGTAACTCTTCGAACGTTTTACGAGAACCAGCTTCTGAGCATACGTCTTGAAGCGATGGATATTTTATACCTACCTTATGAAGTACCTTGCATCCCGCAATAGTGTGAACCTTCAGATGAAAAATATGTCCTAGGGGGGATCCGTGACACTATGGCGTTTACGTTCTTTGACCTTTTCCCCCCATCAATCCCTTGATTTAAAGCCTTGTGCGTTGTTTTTGCACTTTGTAAGTAATTATCGGATTAGCATTTCGTCCACTGTTATTCGGTTTTTTCTATAAGAACTTTTGTCACTTTCTTCCAAATTCCCCTTTGTTTTGTTTGCATGTAAAACCTGTGCACACTTTTCCGGAGGGTATTCTTGCGGAAAAAAGCGCCACTGACAGCCTGTCTTTATAAGATAAAACACCCCGTTAGTAAGCGCTTTCTTACGTTTTTTGCCACAATCCCCTGTATCACAATAAGATTTTATTAAATCTCCATTGTGTGTCACTCAAATCCTCTCGGATAGGGTATGTCATTTACCTTCTAACCAAGCTTTCTATCAGATTGTATTTTATTTTATTTAAATTTTTGAAGACAGGTTCTAGGTAATTTCCACGAATTAAAAAAAATCTTACCCCCATTCCTTTGTGGAACCTTCTTTTTACTAAACAGCATTTTTTTACTTAAACACTTTTTAGGAAAACTACTAAGTTATTTTTGTATAAAACCTTTATCTTGTGACGCTCTATTTCAGTTAAAAATTTCTGTAAGTAGAAAAAAATATAATTAATTTTATAAATTGATTAAAAAAACTGCGGTCAAGAAGATTCGAACTTCCCTGGGGTTTCCCCCACAACGACCTCAACGTTGCGCATCTACCAGCTTCGCCATGACCGCGTCACTTTGAATTATAGCATTATTTTTTTTTGATACTAGGGGCTTTTCACAAAAAAATGAAAAAAAACACTGTGCCCAAATAGAAAATAAGTTTTGAAGAAAATTTATTAGTATTGATGGTTCTTATTTTGAATTTTTAAAATAACAAAATAGTATAGAATTTTTTATTTATTTTTTTTTATTGATTTTTGTTTTTTAAGATTATTCGTAACTTGAAAATAGAATTTCTATAAGTATTCTTGAGATTTTATTCGCGATTATGATATAATGAGAAAATTTTTTCATTTAGGAAATCTTTATGTCAGCCTATATACGGTATCCCAGCGTGTGTCAATCTTCCGTTGCTTTTTTGTTGGGAAAAAGTATTTGGACAATGACGCTTCAAGCGCAGGAATTAACGCGTCTTACCGGAGATTACGATAGCATAAAGTCTTTGGCACTGCACCCAAAGGGTATTGCTTGGAGTAGCATGGGGCAGGTTTTTGTACAGTGGAATGGGGAATCTAGTTCAGAGCAACTAACTTACAGTTCAACGCCAGTCAGTGTTTTAGGGTGGAATCAAGATCAAATTGTTATCAAAACCGGATCAAAACATCCTTTTGAAATTTCTGAAATTTTCTTATTGTGTCCTTGTTCAAAACAGTGGACTCGTGTTGCGTGCGGAGAAGCCAACGCTATTGCTTGGGATGATCAAAATCGTTGCGTTATTCAAAGAGCAGGGTATCGATATGGGGCGTGGCAGCGCTATCAAGGGGGGACCGTTGGAAATCTTTGGATTGATACAGAAAAAAATCAAAATTTTTCTCCTTTGCTTAACAATAATCAGTACAATTATGTTTGTCCTGTATGTGTGAAAGATCGTATTTTCTTTTTATCTGACGTTAGTGGATGGGGAAATGTGCATTCAGTTCTTTGGGACGGTTCAGATATGCGGCAACACACCAAGAATCTTGAGTTTTACCCTATGCATTTGACAGGAACTCAAGACCACCTAGTATATACAGTGGGGGGAACACTTCATGTTTTGTCTGTAAAGGATGAGGTCGTTAAAACAGTTTGCGTTCCCATCAGCGCTGGAGCAACAAAAAATGATACTTCTTATAACGCAGGATCGTACTACAGGACTTGTGCGCTGTCTAAAACTGGGAAACATCTTTCCATAGTAAGTCGTGGTCAGCTTTTTCAAATGACGTGTTATAAAGGGCCAGTTTGGCAGTTGCCCTATGGCCAAGAACCTTTTGGACACTATCGGTGTTTGCAATGGCTGTCTGACAAAGAGCTGATTGCTGTATGCGATGAAGGTAAGCAAGATGTGCTTCATTTGTTCCAAGATATTGGTTCGATAGAAACTGTCTATAAATGGGATGATTTTTCTGGTATTCAAAGAGAATGGGGGCGCATTACTGTGATGGAAGCGCATCCCGAAAAACGTCGATTAGTTTTAAGCAATCATCGGCATGAATTGTTCTGGTTAGATTT
This sequence comes from Holospora undulata HU1, assembly GCF_000388175.3. Lineage (GTDB taxonomy): Bacteria > Pseudomonadota > Alphaproteobacteria > Holosporales > Holosporaceae > Holospora > Holospora undulata_A. Next base: position 2,524 of record NZ_ARPM03000188.1, read on the forward strand.
AGAACAAAAAAATGGGCAATGGATTGAGACAGTTTTTGAAGAGTGCACTCAGAAACGAGAAGAGATCGCAGGAGTTTCCTGGTCTCCATGCGGTCAAGCACTTGCTTATGGATTGCCGAGCAGGGCACACAGCTCTTCTATCGTGATTTACGACGTTCAAAACAACCAACGTCATGTCGTTGTAGAAGATATTTTTGAAAATGTTTTTCCAGTTTTTGATCCTAAGGGACGCTATTTGTTTTTTTTCTCTGCGCGACATGTGGAATCTACTTTTGATCCTGTTCATTTTTCTAGCCAATTTGAAGCTCCCTTACTGCCTTTTGTTGTTACGCTTTTGAAAGATACTCCTAGCTTATTATATGCAGCGCTTGAAGAGCAGCATCAAAAATCAGAAAACGGAAACGCCTTAGAAGATGAAAAAAACAAAAAAATTTCTGACGAGTCAGAAAAAGAAAATGCAGAACAAGGTTCAAAAGCACAATCAAGCACTTTAGATTCGGAAAACCAATCAGAATCTGTAAGTGATTCCAAAACAAACGCTCCTACTTTTGAATCTATCATTGATTTTGAAGGGATTCAGCTTAGGGTGCAGCCTTTGCCTCTTGCTGCAAGAGCCTATACGCAAATGATTTGTTTAGAAGATGGCTTGCTGTACAGTGCCTTGATTGAGTCTGACTCTTTACCAGAATCACAAAAATGGGAACAAAAGCTTTGGAAGTACAGCTTTTCTGATTTAACAGAAAGTAGCATCCTGGATTCTGTTCAAGAATGGAGTCTGTCTTATGATCAAAAATGGATGGTTTATTTGAATCTAGGGCGGTTGCGCGTCGTTCCTTCTGGAACAAGACCGGAAGATGGAGAAGATTCTTCTTTTCGTAAAGGGGGATGGCTTGATTGGAATCGTATCTCTCTTCGTGTGAATCATCGCAAAGAATGGTATCAGATGTTTGATGAAGCATGGCGTTTGCAAAAAGACCTATTCTGGAGAAGCGATCTAGGAGGAGTAGATTGGGATGCAGTATATCAGCGATATCACCCCCTGATAGCACGGATAACAGAAATAGAAGATTTATGGGCCATCATTGAAGAAATGCATGGAGAGCTGGGTACTTCTCATGCATATATTTTAGGTGCGCAAGAATCAAGATCTTGTTCTCCGTTTTCTTCTACGCTAGGGGCTTCTTTTTCTTATGTGGAAGAAGCAGATGCCTACAGAATAGATGAATTTTTTATTCAACTTTCAGGGCAATTAGGGCCATTACAACGCCCTGGACTTTCTGTTAAGGTGGGAGATTTGTTGTGGTCAATTGGGGGAAAACGTTTATCTAAGTTTTGTCCTCCAGAACAACTTTTGTGGGATAGGGCAGGATATGGAATTCCTGTTGAAATAGGTCCGACAGAAGAAAGTCGTCGTTCTGTTGTGGTTTTTCCGGAAAAAGGTTATCAAGAACGAAAGTGGCGTTATGAGGCGTGGATTGCAAAAAATACCGCGTATGTGCACGAAAAAAGCCAGGGAAAGTTGGGGTACATTCATATTCCCACTATGGGATGCGAAGGAATGGATATCTTTATGAGATCGTATCTTCAAGAATTTGATCGTCCTGGTTTAGTTATTGATGTTCGGTTTAATGGAGGGGGCAATGTATCTGAAATTATTTTTCGTTACCTTACGCAAAAACGTCTTGGATATGACCAAAGTCGCTGGTCTGGTGTAACGCCTTATCCTAGATTGTCTCCAAGGGGGCCTATGGTTTTGCTGATTAATGCGTACACAGGATCTGATGGAGATATGTTTGCTTATGCGTTTAAATCTTGGAAACTCGGAAAAGTAATAGGGAAGAGAAGTTGGGGAGGCGTGGTTGGAATAAGTCCAAGATACCCCTTGCTTAACGGCACCTATACTACTCAACCAGAATACGCAATTTGGTTTCCTGAAGCAGGGTGGGGGGTAGAAAACTGTGGAGTTCATCCAGATTTTGAAGTAGAAATTTCTCCGCAAGATCAAGTGATGGGGATAGATCCTCAGCTAGACTATGCTATATCAAAGGGGGTGTTGGTTGTGGATCAAGATCAAGAACGGCAGCTGAAATTGATACCTAAAATTTCTGATAGCTAAAAAAGAAAAAAATTTTAAAGGAAGGAAAATGAAGCTTAATTTAAAAATTAAAATTAGTATTTTTTTGGGAATAATGGGGGTGTATTTCAATGGAAACGCTGAAAAAGAAAATTCCCTAAAAGCGTTAGAGCAAGCTTTGATTGTCGCTCCTGCAGGGGCGGTTGAAGCGCAAACCTTTTCAATATTGAAAAAAAAGTTTTCTCAACTGGAATCTTTATCTTGGGCTCCAGGAGTGTATTGGCACAGCGCAAGTGACAAGGATAGGGCAGAGCAACTTGTAAAAGCGCTTACAAAGCGCTCTTCTTTTTGGGTATGGTGTTTGCGTGGTGGGTATGGGTGTGCTAGGCTTATTCCCGCGCTTTGGAAAGCGGTAAAAAACGACAAGCTCATTTTTCCAAAGGGAATTATTGGGTATAGTGATGTGACTTGCCTGCATCTTTGGGCTGATGCTCAAGGATGGAAAGGGGTGCATGGAGTTATGCCAGGAGATTGGGGAAAGCCTTGGATTCAAAAAAATAATTTTTTCTTGTTGAATGAAATTTTAGCTAATTCCTCTGGTGTGCTTCATTATAAAAATTTGCGGCCTTTTAACGAAGCCGCTAAAAGTTCTAAATTGTTAAAGGGGAAAGTTATTGGAGGAAATTTAACGCTTTTGGTTCACAGCATAGGAACTTCTTGGCAACTTAAAAGTAAAGGAAAGATCATTATTATAGAAGATTTGAATATTCAAGGATATCAAATTGATCGTGCTTTATATCATTTAACTGAAGCTCAAGTTTTAGAAGGGGCAAAAGCAATTATTTTTGGTGCGTTTTATGGAAAAAATACAGATTGGGAAAAGGCCATAAAGAGGTTTGCTGAACATACTGAAATTCCTGTTTTTTATTGGCCATACTTTGGGCACGGCGCATATAATTATCCTATTCCGTTTGGATTTGAAAGCCAGTTAAAGTATAATGCAAATCAATGGATTTGGAGTATTCCTTATAACTTTTCAGAAGGAAGGGAATAAGTTTTCTTTTGATTTCTTATTTTACATAAAATTTGAAAATTTTAATTATTTTTCGGAGATATTTTAGGCTAGACAATGCGTTTTATTAAAAGTAAAATTATAAAGATCTTTTATTTATAAAATTATAATATTTTGGAATGAGAATAAAAAAGTGATGAAGGACAAAAATAATCAGGATATTTTGACAGTGACAGCTAAAGCTGAAGCGTCTCTTAGGGCTATTATCCAAAAGCATAACGGAGCGTCAGTACGGCTTAGCTTAAAGCGTAAGGGGTGTGCGGCTCTTTCCTACATGATGTCTTGTGTTACTGACCCTTGTGACTTAGATGTTCAGGTTAAGGTTAGCGGTGATGTGACCCTTTATATTCAATCCAACGCGTTGATGTTTATCATTGGTCTTACTATGGATTATGTGGAAGATGGAGTGCGATCCGGGTTTGTGTTTCACAACCCAAAGGAAAAAGGGCGATGTGGATGCGGATCTTCTTTTTATGTATGAAGAAGGAGAGCTTTGTTCAATAAGAAAAAAATGTTTTTTGCTTTGCTTGGCCCATTTTCTAAATTAAAAGAGGAATAAATTTTTGGATGATTCAGTTTTATGATCTGCTGTACATTTTGTTTGCTCTTAACAAGTGTGGTATTTTTCGTAAGTTGTAGGGGGGGGCAATAATTTTTTATGATTCGTCTATTCGTAAAAGAAGATTTGGGAAAAGGGATAATTTTTTTGTCTCCACAGCATGTTCACTATTTGCACAATGTGATGCGATTAAAAGCTGGTTCTTGGATAGAGGTATTTAATGGTAGAGACGGGGGATGGAAGGCTATTTGTTTAGAAAAAACAAACAAGCAACTTGATGTTGTAGAGTCATTTGCTGATCAGCCTGTTGCTTTGCCTGCGTTACATCTTTATATTTCTCTATTTAAACGGCTAGATTGGGCGTTGGAGAAAAGCACAGAACTTGGAATAACTCACATCCACCCCATCATTACTCAGTATAGTTCCGTACATCGGTTTAATAAAGACAGATCAGAGCGTATTGTGCAGGAAGCAGCCGAACAAAGCGGGCGCTACACTGTTCCCGATATTCTTCCTGTAGTTCTTTTTGAAAAAGCTCTTAGTTCTGTTTCTGGCGGATGGGTGGCACATAAAGATCTTTTTGAAAGGAAGCACGATACTAAGCAATCTTCAGATTTTTTTCATAACAATTTATGGATAGGACCGGAAGGAGGGTGGAGCCCCCATGAGATAAAAATGTTTCAAAATCATTCTGAAATCCGTCCGGTATGTCTTAATTCCTTGTGCTTGCGAAGCGAAACTGCTGTTGTTGTTGGATTAACCGCTCTTAAATATATCAGCGTGTAATTGGTTAGATAGTGTCGTCACGAGAAAATCAACCAAAGAAAAAGGTATCTAATTTGAACAGAAGCAAGAAATGAAGAAGTATTTTTGCGTATAGTGTTGCAGGTTCTCTTCAGCGTTTCAGTCCCCCTCACTTTTTTGAAGGGTCTTAAAAAGATCCGAAAGAGAGGCTATTTTATTAAAAATAAACAACAATGTTTAATGCAAATGAACCTCTCATCCTTAATAAATAAGAT
>NZ_ARPM03000187.1 GCF_000388175.3 Holospora undulata HU1
CGCAACAGTATCATGTGTAGTTGCTGCGTGAGCCTTCACATGAAAAATATGTACTAGGGTATCCGTGACACAATCCCTTGATTTATAGCTTTGTCCGTTGTTTTGCACTTTGTAAGTTAATTAGACTGTAGGGTGGATTGTCTCGTCCATTGTTTATCCGGCTTTTTTCCACAAGATCTCTTATCATTTTTTTCCAAATTCCGCTTTGTATTGCTTGCATGTAAAACCTGTACACACTTTTCCATGGAAGAATATTCTTGCAGCAAAAGCGTCACTGATAGCCCGTCTTTAGGGGATAAAACACCCTGTTAGTAAGTGCTCTCTTACGTTTTTTACCACAATTTTCTGTATCAAAATGAGATTTATTAAATCTCTGTTGTGTGTCACTCAAATCTCTCGGATAGGGCATGTCATTTCATTTACCTTCTAACTAAGCTTTGTATCAGATTTTATTTAAATTGTGAAGACAGGTTCTAAGTTTCGCTTAAGTATTTGTTTTTTAAACTTGAAATTTTCAAATTTCTCTTAACCAGTTAAAATAATTTTTTTTTTAAGTAAAAATAAATAAAATTTTATGTATTTTTTAATTGACAAAAATAATTAATTTTTTATTATAAAAAAATGATTTAGTAAGGGGGTAAGGAAGTATGGTTCATACGCTTTCCACAGTTTCTTTTCAAGGAATCCAGGCTTTATTGGTGGAAGTTCAAGTTCAATTTGTTTCCGGAAGTCTTCCAGGGCTGAACATTGTTGGGCTTCCAGATAGGGCAGTGAACGAGTCCAAAGAGCGGGTACGTTCTGCCCTTCAATCTATCGGAATTGGATTTCCTTGTAAGCGAGTTACTATTAACTTGTCTCCTGCAAATATTCTAAAAGAAGGAAGTCATTACGATTTGCCTTTGGTTTTAGGGATGTTAATGGGGCTTGAGATTTTACCTCCAGAGCTTAGAAATACCATCAGCTTGGGGGAACTCAGCCTAGATGGAAGTATTAAACCGGTGGCGGGGGTATTAAGCAGCGCATTGCTGGCAGCATCTTTGGGGCGAACGCTAATTTGTCCTGGAGCGTGTGGGCCAGAAGCACGCTGGGGAGGAGAGCTTTTTATTTTAGCTCCACATCATTTATTAGAGCTAATCAATCATTTTAAAGGTACTCAAGTGCTTTCTACACCGGAACCGATTTTGGATGTTTTGTCTTCCCCCGTGGAGCATTTTGGGTTGATTCATGGGCAAGCTCACACCAAACTGGGGTTGGTGATTAGCGTTTCTGGAGGGCATAATGCATTAATGATTGGTCCACCAGGAACGGGGAAGTCTTTATTGGCAAAAAGCACTATGAGTTTATTAGATCCCTTGACCCCAAAAGAAGCTTTAGAAGTGACTATGATTCATAGTTTATCTGGAGTTTTAAAAGAGGGAAAGGGATTGATGCGTCAACGTCCTTTTCGTTCTCCCCATCATTCTGCTTCTATGGCTTCTATGGTGGGGGGAGGCTTAAGAGGAACCCCCGGGGAAATTTCTATGGCGCATCAAGGAATTTTGTTTTTAGATGAGCTTCCTGAATTTTCAAGAAGTGTTCTAGATGCTTTAAGGCAATCTATGGAAACACGACAAGCGGTTGTGTCTCGTGCTAATTATCATGTAACGTATCCTGCAAATTTTCAGCTTATTTCTGCTATGAACCCCTGTAAATGTGGATACTTAGGAAAAAGCTCAAAAGAATGTCGTCAAGCTCCTGAATGTGGCACTCGGTATCAACAAAATATTTCAGGTCCTCTTTTAGACCGTATCGATTTATTTATGAACGTTTCAGAAGTGGATTTCAAAAATTTTCCAGAAGCAACGGTTCTTGATAATTTAGACTATACTCGTGCACTTATTCGTCGCGCGCAAGATCGTCAAAGGATTCGCTATCAGGGGAAAGATTTTCAGTGTAATGCTCTATGTCCATCAGATTTATTAGATCAAGCCTTAAACATGAACAAGCATTCTAAAGATATATTATTGAAAGCTGCAAATCTATTTGATTTTTCTATGAGAGGATTCTATCGTGTTGCCAAAGTTGCGCAAACCATTTCAGATTTAGAGCAAGCAGAAGAAATTTTACCAAGCCACATGACTCAAGCGTTAAGTTATCGTGTCGAGCAAAGTCCGAAAAGGCGATAGTTGAGGTTTTTAAGCAAATGTGGGATAATCAAGGAAATAAAGTGTGTTGAAGGTTATGTTAAGTCATGGTGTACGTATCTAAATTCAAAATAGCATGGCTGATGCTTTTAGTATGCGTCAGTTTGATGTTGGTGTTACCTAGCTTTGTTTCTTCCAAGTTTATTCCTAAATGGATACCGCATAAAAAGATTGTTTTAGGTCTTGATTTACAAGGAGGGGTTCATTTAGTTCTAGAAGCGCAAACTAAGGATTTGTTTAAAGATCAAAGCAATCAATACGCTTCAAGATTAAAAAAAGCCTTTTTAAAGGCTAAGGTAGGGTATAAAAATTTACATTTTGATGAAAATACGATTTCTTTTGAACTTCAATCTTTAGAAAAAATGAAAGATATGGAAAAAATTGCAGATAGCGTTTTGGGTAAAGATATGGAACGTTCTGTGAAAGATAAAAAAATTAGCTTTTCCTACAGCAATAGTCTGCGAAAAAACCTTCAGCAACAGGCATTGAATAGAAGTGTTGAAGTTATTCGGAAGCGAATAGATGAAACAGGAACTGTAGAGCCATTAATTCAAATTCAAGGGGATCGCAGTATTGTTTTACAAATTCCAGGATCTCAAGATCCAGAGCAGGTTAAAAATCGGTTAAATAAAACAGGGAAATTAAATTTCTATTGGGTAACAGAAGAAAAGTCTTCTAATACTTGGGAATGCAAGGATAGAGAGGGGCGGGGATATCGGCTGGATAAGGAAATCGTTTTGACAGGTGAAGATGTTGCAAGTGCAAAAGCAGATTACCACGTATCTGAAGATGGACAAAATCGGCCTTGCGTTTCTTTGATGCTTACTTCTCAGGGAAGCAACCAATTTTCTGAACTTACTCGACAAACTGGAAAAATTTTGGCTATTGTCTTGGATCGTACAGTTTTAAGTGCTCCTAAAATTCAATCTCATATCCCCAATGGTCAAGCAGTTATAACAGGAAGTCAAAGTTTAGAAGAGTGTCAAGAATTGGCTAGTATGATTCGTTCTGGATCTTTACCGGTGGCGTTGACTGTTTTAGAAGAAAAGGTTGTGGGACCGGGAATGGGATCAGATTCTATTCAAAAAGGAATTTTTGCAACAATCGTGGCAATCGGAGCGGTGGCGCTTTTAATGTGGTTTTTCTACGGATGGTTTGGAACTTTTGCAGTGATAGCTGTGGCTTTCAATTTGTTATTTTTGATGGCGATTTTGATTTCTATGAATGCAACGCTTACTCTTCCAGGGATTGCAGGAATGTCTATCACTGTTGGGATGGCGGTGGATGCCAACGTGCTGGTGAATGAGCGCATCAAAGAAGAGTTATTTTTGGGGCGTAAGCTTTTGCCGGCAATTGATTCGGGGTATAGAAGAGCAATGAATTCCGTCGTGGATTCCAATCTAACAACGCTGATAGCTGTAGCTTTATTGTTTGGGTTTGGAAGCGGTCCTGTAAGGGGATTTGCAGTTACTATGGCTATTGGAATTGTTACTTCTATGTTTACAGCAGTTTCTATGACGCGTACTATGGTAAGTTTTTGGCTTCAAAAATTTCCATCGCGATCCATACTGATTTAAGGGGGGGTATTATGGCGCTTTTTTCTTTTTCTCGTTTATCTTTGCCGTTTTCTTTAACAAGACACTTGTGGTTTCCCATCACGCTGTTGTTAAGTGTTATGATTCTTATGATGGGGTCGTTGTTGTATAAAGGGTTAAATTGGGGAATTGATTTCAAGGGAGGTATTTTGTTGGAGGTGCGTTTTTCTCGTCTTCCCGATTTGGAAAAAGTACGTCGATTTGTTCAACAGTCAGATAATTTTGGTAAAGAGGCAACCATTCAGCAGTATGGAGATGCAAAGAGGCCAATGATTTTAATTCGTGCTGCAGAAAAAAAAATAGACATTCCTTCTATTCAAAAGCGTTTTCAGACGGCGCTTAAAGACTCAGTGGTTTTTGAAAAGTACGATCATGTAGGGGCTAAGTTAGGAAAAGAGCTTATGAAGGCCAGCACATGGGCGTTGTTATTTGCATTGTTTGGGATAGGGGGGTATATTTGGATTCGTTTTGATTGGATGTTTTCTGTTGCTAGCTGGATTGCTCTTGCTTACGATTGTTCTGCATTAATACTATTTTTTTCACTTTTTTATCAAGAAATTGGTGAAGGGGCCATGGTGGCTTTTCTAGTCACAGCGGGGTATTCTGTAAATGATACGGTGATTGTTTTCGATAGAATTCGGGAAAATAGAGGCTATAAAAAGAATTTAAGTTGTGCAGAGTTGGTGGATTTAAGCATCAATGAGACGCTTTCTCGTACAGTCCTAACTTCCATGACGACGCTTGCCGCGCTTTTGGTTCTTTATATTTTGGGGGGAAGCGTTATAGCAACCTACAGCCTTCCCATGATTATAGGTATTGCTTCTGGAACGATTTCCTCTATTTTAATCGCTGCCCCTGTTTTCTATCTATTGTCTCAGTTTGATAGAAAGAAAAGAGCAGAAGGCTTTTGACACAAGTATGTTTAAGATTGAACAACTGCAATAGGACGTAGGTGGTTCTATTACAAGGGGAAAAGATTAAGGAAGTTTTATTATCCGACAAAGGGTTGGAGCTCGTTAAATTGTTGAGGCTCTTCTGATTGACGATCAGTCGTCATGTAGAGGAGTATAAGGAATATCAAAGGTTTAATGGTGTTAAGCGGGGACTCTGTGAGTAAGCTGAATGTTTCACAAACAGCAAAATTTATCGTACATTTGGAAAGCTACGACGTATATGAAAGCGATATCTGCGCTTCATGTTCTTGAACCCTATGGCTAGGTATGACGTTGTGGCTGTGCGCCCATAATTTTTCATTTAAAAAGCTAGCGGCACGGCACGCAAAGGCAGATCCAGCCAAGCAGGAATCGTTTATTCATTATTACAAGACGGTGATGACAATACCGCATAAGTGTTGAAAGTGTCAAAATAAATGTTTAACAGCATTGAAATCCCCTCCTGAAATAATAATTAATGTTTTAATAAAAGATTACTCTAGATCTCATGTAAATTGAAATAATGGAATTTTGAAGCCATGCAGTTTCTTTCTAGCCTTGTATATTAAAAATAATAAAGCT
>NZ_ARPM03000186.1 GCF_000388175.3 Holospora undulata HU1
AGATCTGGGCCATTTTCTCAAAAGTTGACTTTTTGACCCCGGTTAATCTTCTAAAGCTTTTTTCTGTCTCTGCTTTTTATTCTTCGTACTTACTTATCTTTCTTTTCCAGTACATAAACAAAGTTTTATTTTATGTTTTTTCAAGGGGCCTAATATGTTTTGAGTAACTCTTCGAACGTTTTACGAGAACCAGCTTCTGAGCATACGTCTTGAAGCGATGGATATTTTATACCTACCTTATGAAGTACCTTGCATCCCGCAATAGTGTGAACCTTCAGATGAAAAATATGTCCTAGGGGGGATCCGTGACACTATGGCGTTTACGTTCTTTGACCTTTTCCCCCCATCAATCCCTTGATTTAAAGCCTTGTGCGTTGTTTTTGCACTTTGTAAGTAATTATCGGATTAGCATTTCGTCCACTGTTATTCGGTTTTTTCCATAAGAACTTTTGTCACTTTCTTCCAAATTCCCCTTTGTTTTGTTTGCATGTAAAACCTGTGCTCACTTTTCCGGAGGGTATTCTTGCGGAAAAAAGCGCCACTGACAGCCTGTCTTTATAAGATAAAACATTCTGTTTAGTATTTAAGTTGAAGAAGATACGTTAAAGCGTCGAATAGAGCGTTGAAATTTAGTATATTGTCACCTCTTCATTAGCAAAGAATTTCTCTATTGGATTCAAATCAAGAGAGTAAGGAAGTAAAATCTTGGATTTATGAAAATAGGCATTATCCATAATAATACCTTGACTAGGCTTTAGTTCCTTGATCAGAAATTTTTCTACCCAAGCTTGGAATAATACTATCTTGCAAGATCCGTTAAACCCCAGTGGTGCTATCGGCCTGTTATTAACAAAACCGGCAATACTATTTGTTTTTTGATACTATTTACCCACTCTTTGTGCCAACCAACTTTTCACTGTTTTTGCCCCACCCTTCTGCATTTGCACATAGCCATATCAATGCCGCTTTCATCAATATCAATATTATACAATACTTGGATACGCTATATCTTTGATCTATTCTTGATACTGACTGCGCTTTTCTTTTCTTGTTTCCACGTAGGAAAAGTCTTTTTTAGCTATAGCCTAATCTTTTTAACCAGAACTGATTGTACCCTAAATTCTTGAGCAGCTTTTTTCAAGGTCATATCTTGGCTTTCTTTGACGTACTCTTCAAGCTTCTCTAAGTTAATCTTTTTTTCTGAGCCACCACGCTAACTATAGTAAGCATTTTCTTACGTTTTTTGCCACAATCCCCTGTATCACAATGAGATTTTATTAAATCTCCATTGTGTGTCACTCAAATCCTCTCGGATAGGGTATGTCATTTACCTTTTAACTAAGCTTTCTATCAGATTGTATTTATTTTATTTAAATTTTGAAGACAGGTTCTAACATTAAAAATATTTCAATATTGAAAAAAAATTAAAAAAATTTAATATTCTTTCAAAATATTATTTTTAATTTTTCAATACATAAATAAATAAGTAAAGAAAAAAGGCTTGTATTAAGGATTTGCATTAAGGTGGGTAAATCTGTTATAATCAGGTCGTTTTTTTATAGGATTTTCGCAGTGACTAAATCATCTTCTTATGATTATCCAGAAAAGCGTCCTCATAAACACAAAAGCATTCAAGTATACGAACATGATTTGCCAGAACATGTTTTGCAGGCGGGAATTAGGCTTAACAGAGGGGTTGCGCTGGATACCGAGGCAACTGGCTTAAAGGTTACAGATCGTTTATGCTTAGTGCAGCTTAACTTTGGGGACGGCGTTGCTCATTTAATAAGGATTCATCGTATTCCCCAGCCTGCGCCTAACTTATGTCAGCTTTTGGAACGCAAAGATGTGGAAAAATTGATGCACTATGCGCGGTTTGATATGGGAATTTTGTATCGAACTTGGAAGGTGCTTCCAGTGGGAATATATTGTACAAAAGTGGCTTCGCGCTTTGCAAGGACCTATACAGAACGTCACGGCTTAAAAGCTTTGTGTCGAGAACTTTTAGGCGTGGAGATTTCTAAAAATGAACAAAGTTCTTATTGGGGTGCAGCGCAACTAACTGAAGCACAAAAGCATTATGCTGCTTGTGATGTGATGTATTTACATGAACTTCGAGTGCTGCTGGATGAGATTTTAGAACAAGAGGGAAGACAAAGTTTAGCTCAAGCTGTTTATCAATTCTTGCCTTATCGCGTTATGCTGGATGTGGCCGGGTTTACGGAAGATATTTTTTCTCACATGATTCCAAGGCCATCTGAGTAATATTTTATGTGATTAAGTATATCTTTCCCTTTCGTTGTGTTTTGTGTGGAATCGGCGTAAGCAGTTTGGGATTCTGCCAGGGGTGTTGGGTTCAAACTGAATTTATCTCTTCGCCGCTTTGTTCGGTTTGTGGAGATCCTTTAGAGTATTGGGCAAAGGATGCTTTGTGTAACGTTTGTTATGCCTTCCCAAGCCCGCTGGTTTTGCATCGCTCTGTGTGGAAGTATGGGGCTTCTATTAAGCAACTAATTTTTAAGTTTAAGCACAGCCATCAGATTTGGTTGACTGAGTTTTTTGGGCATCAAATGTTGCGTTTGCTTTTAGAATATTGTGCGCAGACCACGCTAATTATTCCTGTTCCTCTTCATAGAAAAAGATTAATACAAAGGGGGTTTAATCAGGCCTTGTTGTTAGCGCGGTGGTTAAGTCAGCATACTGGGATTCCTTGTGATTACACTTCTCTTAAACGGGTCAAAGATACAGACTCCCAAGGATCAAAAACCGCATCGGAACGCTATTTGAATGTTGAAGGAGCTTTTCAATACACTCCCCAACCTTTTCATTTTTCTGAAAAAGTACTTTTAATCGATGATGTTTATACGACAGGAGCAACGCTAAAAGCGTGTACAAACGCACTAAAAGAAAAAAAAGTAACAACCGTGTGGGGAATTACTCTAAGCAAGGTCGTGATTAAGGAAGATCGCCACCTAAATTCACAAATAGTTATGAATCATGGGGGGAATAAAATATAACCCACAACCTACATATTCGAAGCTTTTAACTAAAGATGCTTTTTGTTAGAATCAGTAAAGGGTGGCGTTTAAAAGTCTCTAAAAATGATTGTATGTAAAATTTGTGAATGTTCGGAGTGCTTTAAAAGAGGTTTTGTTCGAGGGGTTCAGCGGTACCAATGTAAAAAATGTGGAAAAAATTTCACGAGGTGTGCCCGAGAAAGACAAGATGAAAGCCCTCGTTTTATACGCAAGCGGCCTTTCAATGAACCGAATTGCTCAGCTGTTTTGAAGTGGGGGCGTACTTTAGGATCAAGGTTATGCGCCAAAGTTGAGACCTCCCCAGAAGACAAAGGTATTGTCATGGAAGTCGATGAATTTTGGAATTATTTAAAAAAAAGAAGAAAAAAATTTGGATATTTGGATTTTTAAAGCTTGGATTTCTAAAGTCTATGATCGTGCTGGAAAATGGCTCATCGATTTTGAATTCGGTGATCACTTGAGTCAAACATTCAAACGACTTTTTAAACGATTAAAAAAATGGAAAATTTTATTTTATTTCGTAGATCATTGGGAAGGTTTTAATAAAATTATTCCAAGTAACCGCCTCTTTTAGGGAAAAGATAAAACGTTTTCCATAGAACAAAATAACGCTCGACAACGCCATCGGTTTGCGAGATTTCGTAGAAAACCCTTTGCAGACACACGATTTATCATGCTACCTTTGTTAAAAGTTTCCATATTTTTTATGGATTTTTGCTGTACTGACCTTTTTAAAGCTCTCTGGCAATGCTGCGTTTTTCGTAACACTCAACACGATCTCCTACTTCAAACGCATCAAATCCTTCTAAAATCATACCGCATTCATATCCAAATTTTACTTCTTTCATATCATTTTTAACATGACGAAGACTTTTTATTTCTCCTTCAAAAAGCATGGTTTTGTCACGGAAAATTTTTACAAACTCTCCACGTCGAAGCATTCCTTCTTTTACTAAACATCCTGCAATGGAAGAAGCTTTTTTTACGTGAAATACTTTTATTATCTCTGCTTTTCCAAGAAAGTGTTCTTGAATTTCCGGAGAAAGAAGCTTCACCAACAATGCTTTTACTTCCTCTGTTGCGCGATAAACGATCTGATGACTTAATACTGTTACTTTTTCGCGGTCTATAATCTTTTGAACATCGGGCAAAACATAAGTGTTAAACATTAAAATCACCGCATTAGAAGTTTTAGCCAACATAACATCACTTTCACTTACAGGTCCTACTTCAGAAGATATAATCTGAAGGGCTACTTCCCCATGGTGAATTTTTTGAAGTTCGTAAGTTAATCCTTCTATGCTGCCTTGAACATCTGCATTAATGACCAAAAATAAGGTTTTTACGTTTTGGGATTTAAAATATTGCTCTAAATCATGAGAGGTCTCTGGTAATTTTGACAAAGGTTCTTCGGTCCCAGAAAGCATCTGAGATTTTTTCCATTCTACGAACTCTCTTGCTTGAGATTCTTGTTCCAGTGACAAAAACCGCTCTCCTGAAACTGGAGAATGGGAAAAACCCAAAACTTCTACAGGCTGCCCGGGAGTGGCGCGTTGTACCACACACCCCTGCGCATCAAACATCATACGCACTTTTCCCGATAACATTCCTGCAACAAAGATATCTCCTTTACGCAGAGTTCCGTTTTGGATAAGTACAGTAGCCACATGTCCGTGTCCTTTACGCATATGAGATTCTATAATAGTTCCTCGTGCCTTTGTATCAGGAGAGCACGTTAGCTCCATCATTTCTGCTTGAAGGAGAATAGTTTCTATTAAGACGTCTAAATTTTTCTTTGTAAGGGCAGAAACTTCCACGTCTAGGACTTCTCCTCCCATTTTTTCTACAACCACTCCATGATTTAACAATTCCGATCGAACAATATCCGGTTTCGCATTAGCCTTATCAATTTTATTAATGGCAACAATGACAGGAACCCCAGAAGTTTTTGCATGATGGATAGCTTCAATGGTTTGTGTTTTGACTCCATCATCTGCTGCCACAACCAATACAATGATGTCGGTTACAGCAGATCCCCTTTCTCGCATGCGTACAAAAGCTTCATGCCCTGGAGTATCAATAAAAGTAACTTGCTTCCCAGAGCTAAGACGAGTTTGATAGGCGCCTATGTGCTGAGTAATTCCTCCCTTTTCTCCGCTGGCTACTGAAGTTTGGCGTAACGCATCCAACAAAGAAGTTTTTCCATGATCTACGTGTCCCATGATGGTAACAACGGGGGGGCGCTCTTCCAAAGTCTTTCCCTGAACATTCCACCACCGTGCTTCTAAGTCTTCTAACCCAACGCGAAGACTTTTGTGTCCCATTTCAGAAATAATCAATTCTGCGGTTTCAACATCTAGTACAGAATGCACAGTTGTGGATTTTCCAAAATTTTCAAGAAGCTGGACAACTTTATGTGCTTTTATTGCCATTTTTTCTGCCAAATCTTGTAAAACGATAGGGCCAGTCAGCTCTATACATCTTAAAACAACAGATGGAACTTTTTTTTCTCTTTTTATTCTGCTTGTTTTACTACGATGAACGTTTCCTCGTTTGAAGGAAGACTCTGTTTCTTCCAAAGTACTGATAAAATCATCCTCTAGAGTAAGAGGTGTTACGGGAGTTGAAATTTTCTCATATTTTTGTTTAGAGCGCTTTGCAAAAGGGCGAACGGCTTCTTCTGATTCTGTTTTCGAACGCTTTACTTTTGATGCATCACTTCTCTCAAGGGGACGGTCGCTTCCAGCCTTTCTTTTTTTTTCTTCTGCTGTGCTTTTCGAAGAATTTTCTTCTAAAGTACTTTCACTTGAAGAATCTAAAGAAGGGACTTCACTTTTTAAAAGTCCTTCAATGTTTTGATCTAAAGAAACCCCAGATAGTTTTTGAGCAGCGCTCATTCTTTCTTGTTCCTCTTGAGCGCTTTTTATTCTTGCTTGTTCTTCCTGTGCTTCAAGTTCTTTTCGCTCTTTATCTGCCTGTTCCTTAGCAATGCGCAACAACTCAGCTTCTTCTTTTTCCTGTAGCGATTGCTGAACAGCCCTTAAACGGCGCAACTGTTCTTCATCTGTAAATTTTTCAAACGTTCCCCCCGGGCGTCTATCTGAAGCTGCACGGGAACCGCGACGAACCTCCACCGTAACACGCTTTGTTTTTCCTTGAACAAAGGTTTGTTTTACACTTTCTTTTCCTGCAGGATTAGGTTGGGGTTGTCCTACATTTAACCCTAATGGTTTACGTTTTTTATCTTTACGCTCTTCGGTCATATTTCCTCTACGGTATCAAAAACTTTTTTAATTGATGGCATTACTTATTCAAGTAACTGCTTAGCACTCTACATTTTATTCATTCTAAAAAGCTTAACTGCTCTAATTAATTATCCAAATCATGCCAAAAGTACGTAAGTGTACCATGAGATTCTCTTGGTCTCAAGAGGAAATTAACACAGTACTTAAATTTTTTTATTATTTTTAATGCCTTAACATACAAATCTACCAATTTAAGAAATTTTTCTGAAATGCATAAGAAGTAATGAGGGGGCGTCCTCAATTGAGTTGTTTTTTGAAAATTTAATAGAAAATAAAATTCCAAAAGAAATTTTTATTCAATGAGACGTTATGCGTTGAGGGGGTATCAGTGGGATAAGAAAAAGAATCTTTTACCTGAAAAACTGCAATCACCTGTTTGTGGAGGCTGTTTTATATCGTTCCGTGCAGAAATTTCGTGGCCGGAGAGGTTTTGTAATTTTAAAGCTACTCATAACCCGCTTTACGAGGTAGGGCCAAAAGGGCTTATGGAAAAAAAAGAGTCTTTGAGACGCTGGCAAAAGACGCCAATAATTGTACGCGATGATTTACTCCACGACTGTGCGCGCCCACTAACACAGTGCTGGCGCTAAAAAAAGACGAAAAACAAGCTAGTGGAGACGGTCCGTTGGAGGGGTAAGCACTAAGATCCAAGCACTCTGTGATGTCCAAGGAAATCCCGCCAGCAATCCCATAGCTTTTTACTTGACAAAAGGTCAGCCCAATGATTTTGGAAGGCCCCGATGGCGTTGATTACCTTGTGAAGGCTGGTGCGGTGCTTGCCGATAAGTGTATGATGCCGATAAAAAGGGGCGGCGAAAACTCAAAGAAAAGAGGTGTAAGGTCCTTATTCCTCCTAAAAAAACCCGTTTTGGGGCTTAATTATGACAGATATCTGTATTTTTTTAAATCCCGCCATTTGATCGAGAATTTCTTCGCTAAACCGAAAGCAGTACAGAACGATTGCTCTGCGTTATGATAAAATATCTTCTAATTTTAGGCGCTATTCACTGGGCTTCACTTGTCATTTGGCTGAATTGAGGACGGGCCTTAGTTAAAGGAAAAAATCGATACGTCAAGAACCAATATGGGGTAAATGTTACTTTATGTTATGGATCTCTCTATACTTTTAAGGGGAATATAAGTATACTGAACTTTATGGAAAGATGCCAGAGCGGTTGAATGGGGCGGTCTCGAAAACCGTTGTAGGTGATAAATCTACCGAGGGTTCGAATCCCTCTCTTTCCGCCAAATATTTTAAGAATAACATTTTGAGAATAGCGCATGTTTTCTAAATTTTTTTCTAGTTTCTTCATTTTCTGATGAGCAGGTGAGATTCAAACGAAAATATACACCGGGATACATTAAAGTTCGTCTTAAGGAGTGCGTGGGGGTCTTAAGCATAAGAGTTGAAAGTGTCAAAATAAATGTTTAACAGCATTGAAATCCTCTCCTGAAATAATAATAAATGTTTTAATAAAAGATTTCTCTAGATCTCATGTAAATTGAAATAATGGAATTTTGAAGCCATGCAGTTTCTTTCTAGCCTTGT